>JBAUOG010000291.1:0-17855 GCA_049579625.1 Bryobacteraceae bacterium | reverse complement strand
CATCGAGCCCATTCGCCGCGTGGACAGAGCGAGCCTGTCCCAAGATGCAGTACAGCCGACCGGCACTCGTTACTCCGTCGCGGAGTTTTCACACAGACTCGTAAGCAAGCGGAAGGTTCAAGAGGCTCGTGAACAAGCCCGCCAGACGTACGAACGGCCTCTGCTGTCTTCTCAACCGCTCTCGCCGTTGAGATCTCCCCAGGTAAGGTGCAGAGTCTGTCCCCTCGTGCCGCCTGGCTCTACCCGACGCGTCTTGATTGACCTTTGGGTTTCGCTGTCGCCAGCTAGCTCACCGCCCGCACCAAGCCTCACTGCCAGTTCGTGTTCCTACGGTCGAAGGTTTGCTATCCGCTTCTTTCAGCTTCACCTCACGGCAACGCCTTGCGGTTTCGCTACGGTTGCCGTCATCGGCTCCGATTGGCTCCTTTCATGCAACAAGATTCTGCCCATGCTGGGCACACTGGGGCGGGCGCCCACGCCCGGCTCTCCCAACGATGCGTAAGGCCATCTTAACCGCCAACGGCATATTCGGAGCAACCGCGCGCAAGCAAGCGGATCCTGATAACCGACGACCTTCGAACCTCAAATCAGGACCAAACAGTGAGCCGGCGAAGTTCGCGATTGCCGATCCAACTTGGCTCGAACAGACTGTCTGAGTGAAAAAAGTCGCTATTCCGACCAAACCAAGCCAGAAATTCGACGTACTATGATCAGACAAGCTATGGGAGCGGAGAAAAACAGAGCCGACCGTTTCCCGGACGCGATAGACATGCTGGTACTCAAATTGTTGATGAGCGGCCATCCGCACGGATACGCGATCGCGCAACTGATCCATCAAATGTCCCGCGGTCTGCTGCGCGTCGAAGCAGGCGCGCTTTACCCGGCTCTCCAGCGGCGCGGGCTGAATGACTGTATCGATGTCGGGTGGGGACTCTCGACCAACAACCGTCGCGCTCGTGAGCTGACTCCCGACGGCCGCAAACACCTGGCCGAGGAGCCGGCCCGTTATCGCCAGGTCACCGGCGCTATGACCTGCATTATGGGATCTGCGTAGTCACCGGAGAAATGCATGCGAGCGGGTTGGAGGCGTCTTCGAAGCCGTTTAAGGTATTGGCTGGATCACAGTGAAAGGCAGCGCCTGCTGTGGGAGGAGATGGAATTCCATATCGAGTCCATGACTCAGGAGTTGGCCGCGCAAGGCGTGTCAGAACAGGACGCTCGTGCGGCGGCGCACAAAAAGTTCGGAAACATGACACAGAAATCGGAAGAAGCTCGCCTCACATGGATCACGCGCTGGATGAGCGACCTTGCCCAGGATTTGCGCCAATCGTTTCGCGGGATGCGGCGCGACGCTGGATTTGCGGCGTTTACGATTCTCATCGCCGGCCTTGGCATCGGCGCCAGTTCCACAGTCTTCACTGTGGCAGATGCGCTGCTACTGCGCCCGCTCCCGTTTCGCGATCCGGGACGGCTGGTATGGATTAACAACGGCGACGAATTCACGTCCACGCAAGCCGAACACTTTTTGGACCTCCGCGAATTGAACCAATCGTTCTCCGATCTGGCGGGATACGGTTTTTATGGTGTGGGCGATAGAGAGCTGACCGGAACCGGTGAGCCCGAGCGTCTTTCGAGCGTTCCCGTCACTGAGAACTTCTTCGCCTTGTTGGGCGTGCAGCCGGCAATCGGAAGATCATTCACCGCGGAGGAATGCCAAGGGAAATACTCTACTCCGCCGGCGATGCTCTTGAGCGATAACTTTTGGCGGCGGCGGTTTGATTCAGACCCCAACGTGGTTGGCCGGAAGCTGACTTTGAACAACCAACCGGTGACCGTGGTGGGCGTGCTGCCGGCATCCTTTGATTTCGGGAGCGTCTTTGCTCCAGGCACGACGATGGATATCTTTGTCCCCTGGCCGCTTAGGGATGCAACGAAACCACGGGGAAACACGACAAAAGTCATTGGAAGACTGAAGCCAGGCGTGACACGCCAGAGTGCGCAGGCTGAGTTGATGGCGCTGGGGAAACAGCTTGAGAGCCAGCATCCGGAACGCAACCATATTGCGCCGAAGCTGGTCCCGCTCGAGCAGCATGTGAGCGGGCGAGCACGACCGGCTGTCTTCGTGCTCGCGTGCGCGGTGGGCGTCGTGATGTTGATTGTGTGCGCGAATCTTTCGAATCTCCAACTGGCGAGGTTAGGCGCGCGGCAAAAAGAGATGGCTATGCGGGTGGCTCTCGGAGCGGGACGCTTCCGCCTACTGCGGCAGATGCTTACCGAGAGCGTGGCGCTGTCGTGCTGTGGCGCCGTGCTGGGACTGATCCTGGCGGTGGTGGGTACGCGCGCGCTGGCGCACTTGAATGCGTTCAACCTTCCCTTGCTCGCAAGCGTCCGGATCGATGGGAAGGCGCTCCTTTTTACCTTGCTGGCGGCGGTCGGTTCCGGCGTGCTTTTTGGTCTGCTGCCGGCGATACGGGTCGGCGCGCTCTCCCTTCGCGAAGGGCTGCAAGATGCGAGCCGCGGGTCGAGCGGCAGCAAGCGGCATGCCTGGATTCGCGAAGCGCTGGTCGTTTCTGAAATCGCCTTCGCGTGCATGCTGCTGGTGGGCGCGGGGCTGCTGATCCGGAGCTTTCTCCGCGTCCTCGATGTGAATCTGGGATTTCAACCGGAGCGGGTAGCCGCGCTGAGGATTGACCCGAGTTTTCAGATCTCGACGTTGACTCAACAGAACTCCTTCATCGACGATGTTCTGTACCGAACTCGCTCGGTCACTGGCATTGTGTCGGCCGGGATTACTGACGTCCTGCCCCTGCGAGACGACCGGTCGTGGGCCGTTTCCGTTAGAGGACAGGTTTACAAGAAAGCCCACCCGGAGGCATTCATTCGCGTGGTGAGCGACGGGTATTTCGCGGCGACAGGAATTCCCTTGCGGGCGGGGAGATTGTTTACGGAGAGGGATCGCGCATCGAGCGAACCTGTGTTGGTGATCAATGAAACGATGGCCCGTACACTCTTCCCGGGCCAGAACCCGCTCGACCAAACGATTACCGATTACTTCGGGCGTGGGGGGCGGCAGGTTGTGGGCGTAGTCGCCGATGTCCGTCATGCCGCTTTGGAGGGTGCGAGCGGCTCGGAAATGTATCTGCCCATGCGGCAAACCGGGGACTATGCGGCCATGCAACTGGTGGTGCGAACCGCGCTCCCACCGGAGAGTCTGGCGGCTGGGATTCGAACGGCTCTCCGGCCACTCGACCCCAATCTGCCGGTCCGCGAGTTTGTGACGTTCCAGGATCTGGTCGACAGAGCGGTTTCACCGCGGAGGTTTCTAGTGCTGCTGCTGGCCGGATTTGCGGGCTTCGCGCTGTTACTCGCGTCGCTGGGAATATACGCCGTGATTTCGTATTCGGTGAATCAGCGGGTGCAGGAGATTGGGATTCGGATGGCGTTGGGCGCGTCCGCCACAGACCTGCAACGCCGCATCGTGCTCCGGACGCTTGGATTGGCCGCCTTAGGTCTCGCGTTGGGAATGGCAGGCTCCCGGGCTTTGTCGAGCGCGCTGGTCAGCCTGTTGTTTGGGATAACGACCGGCGACCCGATGACATTTATCGAGGTGGGAGCGCTTCTTATGGTGGTTGCCGCGATCGCTGGGTATATTCCCGCCTGGAAAGCATCCAGGATCGATCCGATGGTTGCCTTGCGGTCGAATTAACGGAAGCAACTGAGCGCGTTCGGCGGGAAGGGGCCTACTCGTACCTCAGCGCTTGCACGGGCTCTACGTTCATCGCCCTCCGCGAGGGTATATAGATTGCCAAGAACGAAACAAGTGTCAGAATCGCTGCCACGGCAACAAACGTCGCCGGGTCGCTTGACTTCACCTCGAACAACAGGCTCGCCAAGAGTTTCGTCAGCCCAAACGCTATTCCGAGCCCGACGATGACGCCGATAAGGGTCAACTTCATTCCCTGGACAACCATCATGCGCAGCATTTGCGGTCTCGCTCCTCCCAACGCCATTCTGATGCCGATCTCCTGAGTTCGCTGCTCGACGGTGTAGGACATTAAACCATAGATGCCGATACATGCCAGCAGCAAGGCGATCCCGGCGAAGATACTCAACAGCAGCATGTTGAAGTCCTGGCGGGCCACGGACTCCGAAAGCACCTGTTCCATGCTTCTCTCGCGGGCGATCGGTATCTGCGGATCTACGGAACGAAATTCGTGCTCGACGGTCGCTCGCATTGTCAAGGGATCCATCGCGGTACGGATCACCCACGAAAGTGGCACCACGTTGTTCGCAAGAGCCGTCAATCCTTCGGTCATTTGACTCGCAGGAATGTACATGACAGCGACATCCTTGTCGCTCAAGCCCGTTTCGCGAGCGTCTCCAACCACTCCTACCACCTGACGCGACGGCTCTTCGAATTGCGGCCCCAGCCCCTTGCCGATTGTGACAACCTGGCCGATGGGATCCGCTTTGGGCCAGTACTTCTTCGCCATGGCGTTATTGATGATCACCACGCGGCTGGAATTACCCGTGTCAGTCTCCTCAAATGCCCTCCCTCGCAGCAGAGGAATCCTCATGGTCTTGAAGTAATGAGCCGAGACAGCTCGCCATTGCTCGTCGCCGTCATACACCTGGCCTTTCGGGGGGACCTTGCCCGCGATATTAAACGGCAGATCGATATCCCCATCGGTCGGCAGAAGCAAGGTTGTGGCAGCGGAGTCAATTCCTGGCAACGCTTCCAACTTCCGAATCACCTGCCGTGCGAGATTGTCCACCTTTGCCGTGCTGGCGTAACTCCCACCGGCCATGGAAGTCTGCAAGGTCAGCACGTTGTGTCCGTCAAATCCGGTTTTCACACTCTTCAAGCCCATGGATGTCCGAATCAGCAGCGCCGCACCTACCAGCAATACGAGCGCCAATGCGATCTCGCTGACGACCAGCGCCCCACGCACACGATTCTGTCGCAGGCCCGTGCCCGTGCGACTGCCTGCCTCCTTCAATATCGCTGCTACGTCAGGGTTCGACGTCCGCAAGGCTGGGAATAGCCCAAACAAGACTCCGGTAACGAGCGCAACACCGATCGTGAAGCAGAGGACCCTCCAGTCAACCAGTGGCACGGAAACAGGCACGCCACCTGCATCCGTCAACCGCGGTATGTTGCCTGGCACCAGAAGCAACAGCCCTCGGACACCCCATGCGCCGAGCGCAAAGCCGACCACAGTCCCGATGCCTGACAGGATCAGACTCTCCGTCAGCAACTGCCGGACCACGCGCCACCGATTCGCGCCCAGTGCCGTTCGAATCGCCAACTCCCTTTGACGGCCGGCGGCCCGTGCCAGCAGTAAACTCGCCACGTTCGCGCAGGCGATCAACAGTACAAATGCCACCGCACCCAGTAGCACCAATAGCGCGGTCTTCACGTTGCCAACGGTTGCTTCCCGCATAGGCACTACCGCGACGCTCTCGTTCTTGTCCATCCATTTTGGATTCGCATGCCGGAACCGCTCGCCCAGCACCTTCATTTCCGCCCGAGCCCGTTCGACACTAATGCCGGGCTTCAATCGCCCTGCGGCAGACAAGTAGTGCCCCTGATTCGAGCTGTTCGGATCGGCTTGCAGCGGGAGCCACACTTCCGCCGGCGGATCTGCATGGAAGCTGTCAGGCATCACTCCAACCACCGTATACGGCGCACCATTCAGCGTGACAGTGCGGCCCAGCGCCTGAGGATCGCCCCCAAGCTGTGATCGCCAGACCCGCTGGCCGATGACCGCCACGTTGGGCCCGTTCGGAAGATCTTCGGATTCGCTGAAGGTACGGCCCATCATCGGGGGGATGCCGAAAACCCTGAAATACTCTCGCGAGACATGCACGCCCTTGACTTGCTGAGGCGGCTGTCCGCTGCCGACATTCAGCGCCGGCCCGGATTGATCGTACAGGGCAAAGGACTCAAACACATCGTTTTGCCGCCACACCATGAACTTCGGGATCGAATTCGAGTAGCCTACTCCATCGCCGTACTGCCGGCCCACCTTCATGATCCGATCGGGCTGCGGATATGGCAGCGGTTCAAGAAGCACCGCGTTCACAACGGTGAAAATGGCCGTATTGGCGCCGATGCCGAGCGCGAGCGCCGCCACTGCGATCGCGCTGAAGCCCGGATTCTTCCATATGGTACGGACTGCATAGTGGACATCCGCTGCAATAGTTTCCATAAGGTTCTAAACGGGATTCCGGCGGCTTTGGTTCCACTGGAAATCATGCTGCAGATATGTTAAGCCGAACAGTTCAATGTCATCCCAACCGAAGCCGCCATTTGGTTGGATGACTCAATCGGATCATACTTCAAGGCATTGCTAAACTACCGTTTAGCGGCAAGAGGTTTTATTTTGTCCGCCGTGTCGCTCGGCCGCCGGATGCTGCCGCGACTTGCTTCCTTCCCCGACGAAACCGAAGCAGCTTTCTTCGTCCGCGCCCTGCTTAACTGAGGAAAACTAGTGAGCTCACATTCGCAAAACGTCTACTCTGAAGAACACCCGGATGAACTGTTCCGCTACATTAACCTGAAGCTGGCGTCACTCGGTCAACCCACGAGCCACAGCACGGCCGACCCGCGTGCGCTCGAAATCGCCGGCCCGCTCTTGCGCAACTTTTATCAAAAGGACCAGGTGTTGGGTTACCGGCTGTGCCCCGCGGATGCCCGCATTCAGAGCTTCCTCGATGCCTACCTCAGCGACATCATGCCCCAGGGCGCGCCTCGTCTCCCCGGCGATACCTTCGTTCTCGATCGGCCCGGCTTGGCACGAGTCATGTCTCTCCCGCCGGGCAAAGATACACTGGCCTCGCCCTACTTACAGTCCTATCGCCTTCCGCAGGGCATTCTCCACAATCCCCGTAGCGACCGCCGCACGACGAAGGGCGTCTTCCACATTGCCGAGGGCGGCTTCCCGGTGCCCGCCGACAAGATTGCCGTTCCCAAGCGCGCGTTCGCAGCCTTGTTGGCCGCTGCGCTGGCCCCGCCGCCGGACATAATGACTCTGCCGTTTACGGCCGACCAGAAGGATCAAGTACGGCTCTTTGTCACACTTCTGCTTCGCCCCCTGGTTTGCCCGGCGACTTGGCCGAAGCCGGAAAAGAGGATGGAAATCCGTTTCTTTGCGCCGGCCAGCCTGGTCAGTAATCTCGATTTTGTCGAAGCCATCTTCGGCAACGGCGGCGATCCGCACCTTCCCGAGTGCGATGCCGCCCTCGACGTCAACCACTGGACCGGGCACACCGGTTGCGTCATCCTCGCCCCGCATTTGGTCGGCCTCCGTAAGAAGGATCTCGGCCTCCCCCATTACGATCAGGCTACCGAGCGCCAACGGCTCGACGGCGTTTGCTGGAGCGATCCGAATGAGTTCTACAATGACGGCGGCGCATTCAAGATAGCTTGCCGCGATCACCGCGGCGTGATGGTCACCATCATTGCCGACAATTACTACGGCTATTGCAAGAAAGAAGTCAAAACGCAGATCAGTTTCGCGGCCAACCTCTACGGCCTCTGCGAAGAAGAGCATGCCGGAGGCGCGCTCGCCTTCCCCGCCTACGTACTCGGCCAGCAGTTCTTTGCCGGCCGCACCGTCCTCACCAAGCAAGTCAAGTTCACCGAGGCGATGAACTGGCTTGGTGATCGCGTCGAAATCCATCCCGAAGGCTACGCCACCGATCGCCGCTACCCCGACCTGATTTACGTGCCGGAGAACGCTGAGTTCAGCGTTCCGGAAGGCATCGTCCAGTGGAACCGTAGCGGCCAGCAGCCACACCGTCTGACCCTCAGGGCCTCCGATATCTATATGTTGCCGTGGGGTACCAAGATCCGTCTCGAGAAACAGCACGGCGGCAGCGCCTGGCGCTTAGTCGCCTCTCGGGCCGACCCCACACTCTGCCATAAACCCTGCACCGTCTCCGGCGGCGGTAAGTCGGAGATCTCCAAATCCATCGCCAGCATCATGCTGCGGGGCCCCATCTTTGTGAGTGACTTCGATCGTGAAATCGATCAGGTGGCCGACATCCTCCACAAGGATTTCTCCAACATCTATCGGAAGCCGCGCTCCGATCATCGCCCGAAGCGTCCGATGCTCAGCGCGGAGCGGTCGCTCGGGTCTGTCATTAAGCTGATGACGCCTTCGCCGGAATACACCGACGAGCACAACCAGTGGGTTTCCAACATTTCACCCACAGTGCGCCAGCTGCTGGTTACCGTCAAGCGCTACTATCAGCCCGAATGGGGCGACAACTGGCGGCAGTATTTCGGTGTCGACCGTATCAATGGTTACCTCGGCAACGAGTTGAAGTTTGAAAACCAGAAGCTGGTCGGAAACTATCTCCGCATGGGTTACGACCCCAACGGCTCCTGGCGGATCTATAAGCTCCGTCCTGACTTTCATCCCGCCGATAAGGTCCAGATCGAAGACGACATCACCGCATCCGCCGTGTTGCCTAGCCAATCTCTCGAGTTTCTCGACGCCGAGTATCGCAGCCAGAGCGTAAAGCTGGTCGCAAACTGCGAGACGCTACTGTTCCAGCGTCCCGATGACGCCATTCATCGTGGCTTTGACAAGGATGCTGAACGCGATATCGCTCAGCCGGGGACTTTCCTTTCAAACTTCGAGCCGCTAACGGTCGACCAGGCCCGGGCCATCGTCGATCATGTTGTCGAGTTCGATAAGTATAGCGAGCCGATGAAGCGGCTGCTCCTGGATTTCGTCGCGCACCCAAGCACCGAATACGTTGTTTCATCCGCGCATCCGCGCGTTGTGGATGGTGTTCCTTCGAAGAATCCGCGCTATCTGCAAAAGCGGCCCGACCTGGTTCACCCGCGCGACGCTCACATCGCCGCGATTGGGGCGCGCCTGGCACGTGAGGTTCCCACCGGGAAGCCCCTGCATTTTCCCGTCAACGCCGTTTTGCCCGGCCGTCGCACGAACCCGGCCGACCTCAAAGCGGGCCTGCCACCGCTTGCGGTCTACAATCCGATTCACTATCAGGAACTGCCCCAGCTCTTCATGGACTTCATCTGCAGCCTGACCGGGAAGTCGCCCTCCACCACCGGCTTCGGCAGCGAAGGCGCATTGACCAAGGGCCCGTTCAACGCCATGCCTCCCGTCGTCGATGTAAACAATGCCTTGGTCTCCTCCATCCTCACGGGCGATTCCGGATTCACCACCGCCTCCGGACACATCGGCCCGAACTATCGAGTCGACCACGACAACAGCATGCTGGTTCCAGAAGTCTGGTGCCGCATGCGGGTCTTCGAACGCGACCCGCGCTTCCTGATCGAGAACGGTTACCTGGAGAAGGTCGAAGACTTTGAGTTCGGGGGGCGTAAGATTCGGGCCAGCCGGCTGGGCTATCGCATTACGGAACTATTTGTCGATCGCTTCCTCGGACGTATTTTCGAAATGCCGGGCGCGGTGTTTCCCGAAGAATTTCTGCGGCCCGAGAAGCAGGACCTCGCCGGCTTCGCCGCGGGCGTCGAAGCCATCACTGATGCGCAACGCTCCGTGGCCTTGAATTACTTTGCGGACGGGAGCGTCGAGGCCGCCTGTCCTCCTATCAAAGCGCTGCTCCACATTATGGCCTACGGAGAGTATCAGGGCGTCGATGAAACCGACACCGGCCTCTTGCGTACGTTCACTCGCGAAGCCATGCTGGAGAGCGAGTGGTACCGCGATCGTCTTCGCGCCAAGCAGCAGATCGATATCGCGCTCTGGACCCGGCACGTCGCGTCAATCGATGAAGTTCTGCGTAGCAGCAAACCCGTCACTCAACGGGAGACTAAAGCGCTATTCGCATCCGCCTCCGAGCAGCTGGCGCGAGTGAAGAGCGAAAGCTATCTAGCCGAACTGGTCGGTACCATCGGGGCCGATCCGTCCGTTCTCGCCTAAATCATAGGGCTGCAGAACTGAAGCCGGGCGGCTTGTACGCAATTGTGACGAGCGCCCGCCTCTTGGAATTTGGTTTTGGCTTTCGTAGGCGTTTAATCGAGACACTAACCGAAATGCAACGAGCCTCGCACCAAAACCTAATTTGGACAGCAGTGGTTCTCAACCGACCCCACAGGTTTATTCCGTCGTGTAGTTGATCTCGAGCCTTCGCACGCCCGTTGCGCAAGCCACCAGGATCACAGCGGCGAGGCAAAGCAATCCGAAGACGGCGATGTAGCCCGAGATGGGATCGGCATTCGAAACCAGTAGGGCGAACAGGGGCGGCATGCCCGGATCGACCGGAATTGACACCGGGCACAGCGACTTCAGGTAGTAGATGACGCTGAACTTCTTCAACAGGGCTGGTAGAAGCGGGTTCGCTGCTTCCCAGATGAGGACGCCGGCAGCCGGCACAATCGGATTGCGGAACAGCAACCCTGCGGCCAGAAAGATGCTTCCATAACCTACACAGGCGAGTACGGTGACGCCCAGGTACGCGCCAATCTGGGCGAAGCCGTCGCCCTGATAAAAATAGTGATTGATGGTGTTCCCGTCGAATCGAATCAGCATCGCGGCGATCTGCAGCGCGGCACTGATTGTGAAAATGACGCCGGCGGCCAGCAGGCCTGCCAGGTATTTGCCGACCACCAGGATCTCCCGCCGGATCGGAGCCAACAGATAGAAGTGCAGGCTCTTATCGAGCATCTCCCCGCGAAATAAGTTCATGAAGATGCCCAGGCATCCAAAGAAGACAGCCAGCCGGATGAAGAAGAATTGAAAAACGCCAGCGAATACATAGCTGTCCTGGCCGAAGCTGACGCCTGTACTGGTGGCCTTTCCATTCACCTTCCCATCTTCGAGGAACACCTGGAAGTTGCTGTTTCCGTCGGTGTAGCTGAACGTCTCAACCTCTCGTTGTTCCACTCGATGCGGGCCGGTCCGCACGTTCCGGGAGTTCGATCGCACTTCCGGCGGATCTCCGAGCTTGGCAATCACCTCGGCGCGTGTCATTCCCGGCTCGATCGCGGCGAAGTCCTGTTCGGTGACAGGGTGCTTCATCTGCGTCGCCATCTCCTGACGCGAGCCGTGCTGCTGGATCTCGATCAATGAGTGGGTCAGGAAAAGTGCGAAGGGAGCAAGAGCCAGCAAATAGATCCACAGGCCGCGCTTCGCCAGGAACGTCTTCCGGATTTCCAGCCGGATGACCGCTCGTATCTGAGCCCACCACAGCGGATTCATCGAACTACCTCCTCGGCGCCGATCAGGTACTCATAGACCGAATTGACGTCGTCATCCACCGGCGCGACCGATTCAATCCCCAGTCCATCCGCGGCGACACGGTTCATCATCAGGAAGAAACGATCCGGCTGGCTCGTCTTGACCAGCAGTCCACGGCGATCGTTATGCATCCGCACTTCGACAACGTGGTCTTCTGAGAAGACGCGCGAAGCCAGTTCACCAGCACGTTCGCAGCGGATCAGAATCTGCATCGGGTGGTCCGGAATCTCGCTCCGCACGCTTTGAATCTTGCCTTCGGCCACGACATAGCCGGCGCTCAGCAGGATAACCTGATCGGAGATGATATCCACCTCGTGGAGCACGTGGCTCGACAGGATCACGTGGCAGCCTTCCTGCGCGAAATTTCGGAAGAGGGCAATGGTCTCCGCCCGCACCAGCGGATCGAGACCATTCAACGGCTCGTCGAGAACTAACACTCGGGGGTCGTGGGCCAGGCACTGAGCCAGACGCATCCGCTGGCGCATACCCTTGCTGTACCCGGCCACCTTGCGATGCGCGGCGTCGCGCAGACCCACGCGGTCGATGGCGCGCCAAGCCAATGCCTCGCACTTGGCCGCGTCGTAACCAAACAACAACAGGTACGAGTAAATGAATTGGTAGCCGGTAAGACCCTTGGGCGAGGAATCAAACTGCGAACTATAGCCAACCTTGCGAAACAACTGTTCCGGTTGGTCGGGCGTCATACCCAAGATGTTGATGCTCCCGCGGGACGGGCGGATGAGACCCGTCATCAAGTTCATCAGCGTCGTCTTCCCCGACCCGTTGGGACCAACCAGGCTGGTGATGCCGGGTGGTATGGACAGGTTCACTCGATTGACGCCCAACACGTCGCCGTAGAACTTGGAAACGTTGTCGAAGATGATGTGGTCGCTCATCGCACCACCTCATTCGCTTTCACCTTGCGCATCAGCAGCATCAGGCAGACACCCAGGAAAGCCAGGAGCGCAATCCAGGCCTCGCCAACCGGGAAATCCTGGTTCATTTCCTGCCGGAACAAGTCGCCCCAAATGACGGAGATCAGGTGACCGACATCAATCAAGTAGCCCTGCTGCGTCCGCAGCACGGCGTTGATAGCCTGCGCGAACCCGCCACCCATGAACAGCGTACCCAGCAGCAGCGCGCCGGCCGCAATACGCCACTTCACCCACGCCGAGATCGCCAGAGAAAGCAGCGAAAGGACACCGATCCAGATAAGCGCGCCCAGCACAATTCCCGTGGCAATGAAACTGTTGTCGATCATCCACTGCCAGCCGGATAGACTTGCCTGAACGAAGAACAGAACCAGCCCCGGTATCCACGTAATCCACGACAAGGTAATGACCAGGACCGACATCTTTCCGAGGACGTACTCGGTTCGGGACAGCGGCCGGCACAGGTACAGCGTAAGCGCCCCATTAGCGAGATCGGGCGACACCAGACTGGGACCAATGAATGACGTCAGGATAAACGCAAGCGTGCCTTGGACGGTCATGTAAATCAGAAAGTACTTGCCGTCGATCACGAACAGCGGACCACTCTGCTTACCGAGAAACGAAAACGCACTGAGATGATCGTTAGCGTAGATGCCCAGCAGAGCCAGCAGGGGAAAGAAGAAGCAGAGCACCAGAAATGCGGTTTGAAACTTCGATCGAAACAGGTTGCCGCGCGAAAAGCGATAAAGCACCAGGAAGCGAGACCAGGTGGGAGTAATGGCGCCGGAGTATCCCCGGTAACTGCGCTTATAGACCGCCATAGTTGTTCTCCATCGCCTTTAAGAAAATATCTTCCAGGCTGTCGCGCCGGAAGTTTAGCCGCCGGATCTGAACGTTCTGCTCGGAGGCGATGCGGTAGATATCGGGAATCTCCACGTTATCGGCCAGCACCACCTTCAAGCGGTTCAGCGCACCCGGCGCACATTCGCAGCCCAGGTGCTCAATGGCCGGAACGAAGTCGACCGTATTGCCATGCAATTCCAACTCGAGAAAACGCCGGTTCGAACGCCGCTCATCGTTGAGATTCGAGTAGTGAACCACTCGTCCTTCTTTCAGGATGACGACTTCCTCGCAGATCTCTTCGACGTCACGCAGCAGGTGCGAACACAGGACGATGTGCATCTCGCGGCTCTCATGCATCTCGCGGATGAGCCGGATCATGCGCTGCCGCGCGGGCGGATCCAGGCCATTCGTGGGTTCGTCCAGAATAAGCAGCTTCGGGCCGTGCGCAATCGCTTGAGCCAGTTTGGCCAGCTGCTTCATGCCCAGCGAATAAGTGCCGAGCTTCCGGTATCTCGCTTCCCCAAGGCCAACGTAAAACAGCGCTTCGTGCGCTCGTTCCAATGCCATCTCGGAGGGCAGGCCGGAAAGCTCCGCCATCAACCGTATAAACGCGACCGCGCTCATGTTGCTGATGAACGCATCATTCTCCGGCATGTAGCCGATCAGGCTGCGAATCCACTTGGCATGGGTTCGAATGTCGGCCCCAAAGACGTGTGCTGACCCGGCCGACACTGGCCAGAACCCAAGCAGCGTGTTGATCAAGGTGGACTTGCCGGCGCCGTTCGGACCTAGCAGTCCAATGGTTCTTCCCGTGAACGCACAGGTCAGTTCCTTCAGTACATCGCGATTCCCCAGTCGCACCGAAAGGCCGCGCAATTCGATGATTGGCGGCCCTGCGGGATTAGCAACCAGCGGCGCGGCGCCCGCGACCGAGGGGAGAACGGTTGGTGTGTCGTTGACCTGTTGCATGATTCAATTTCGAGATGAACGTGGACCGGCCGCTGCGCTCGCTCGCGCCGTTTCCACACTGGATGCGATCAGTGGCATTAGCGGTTTTCCTTGTTGAATTCCCGCCAGAGTTCCCAGGTTAAAGCCAACGAACGATCCGCGGGTTGCAGCCACAATCCGGTCGGGTTCGCCGTATATGCAGATCAAGCCGGGAACACTGCTTGCCGCCAGCGCCGTCATGGCCTGCTGCTGCGACGCTGACAACGCGCCGGATCCTTTCAGCCCGTTGGCAACCGTGCCCAACGTAGAGCTGAGGTTGTTATAAAGGATCGCCGAAAAGTTGGTGAAGTTGTCCGCCGGCATTTGATTGCGGAAATTGGGAGAGCTGACCAGCGTATAGCCCGCCTGGCGGTTCTGAATCGCCTGGGTCAAGCTTCCTTCATTGTTGGACGCCACCAGGTATCCATCGACGAACGTGTAGTACGCCGCAAGGCCCGGCATTTTTTCCAAGCTCAGGGAGTAGAAGGTGCGTGAACCAACCTGATCACTGCCGAATTGGAGCTGTCCCGTTTTCGCAGGAGGCGTCTGATTGTAGCGGCTCACCAAAGTGGTTAGCGTCTTTTGCAGCCGGTCTGAATCATTCACTTCAACCGCGAACTTCCAGGTCGGAATTGGAACTAGCGGCCCATCCAACGCGAAGGTCGCGTCACTTCCCAGCGGTCCGGCGATATCGTCAATCAGGCTTACACCCGCTTGGGATTCAAAGCCAGTGAGCTGCGCGAGAAACTGAGGATTCCCTTGCGACGCGAAGTTGACGAGTTCCGTGGCAACAGTGCGGGGATTTTTCATGATAAAGGCCACCGCAAAGTTGGCATCCGGCGAAACAAAGCCAACCGAACCGATGGGCCCGGGGCTTCCGAGCCACGAAGCGATGCCTTGCCGGTTACCGGCGAAGGAGAGCGAAGCTCGGGTCTCCGTCCCTCCACCCGTGTCGCGTCGCTCCAGAACAAGATACTGAACATTGTTGAGTCCGGCCAATGGCCCTGTGGCAGTAGGTACGGATTTTGGACTGATTTGTTCCATGTCGGCTGCCAACAAATAGCCGGCGCCGGCTGTGTACGATTGAGAAATCCGGCTGAAGAAGGGCGTCTGGACAAATGCGCTGGCGGTGCCGGCGTTAATGGCAGCCTCTACCGCCTGCAATGCTGCGAGGTCCGGGGATGCCACCACCACGCTGTTATCCATGTCGACGAACAACTGGCCCGGAGCAGGGGCGGCGGTTCCAGCTGCAGTGCTGACGATGCGCAGCCCGGCCGACGCCGGAACATTCTGCTGCAGATAGTCTGCTAGTCCGGGCTGGCCCAATTCAGCCAGGAATACCGGCTTACCGTACTGATGAGGACCTGTCGACGGCACGGCCAGAACGATCTCGTTGCCCAGGTACTTGCTGATGGAGGTGAGTTGCGTGACCGCACGCTCCACGTCTGCCGCGTGCGATCCAGACTGCTGGGTCCACCAGTCCTGCAGCACACCGCTCTGCGACAAGCGCTCGTCGAAGATTCGCTTCGCCTCGGTCAACGTGGGACCCAGATTGGGGATCGCCGCATAGATGACGGTGTTCCCGGGCAGATACTTTGCCAAGTTGGACGAATAGCGGAGGCCCGTCGACGGTATATTAGCCTGAAATTCTTTTTGAAGGGTGGAGAATTCGCTCAGTAGAGCTGCGTACGTGCCGGCGTTTTGGCTCCAGGAAAACTGAGCGGAAACGGGCACGAATCCCACGCGGTAATCGGTGGCCCGCTGTTCACCTGCGGACAAATTAATTGTCTGGGATCCTTGCTGGACTCGAGCCACGCCCTTTGCCAGCGCGATCCGCGAACCCTTCGTTCCAGTGTCGACCGCCAGAACGGCTTCCTTCACGGGAACAAGAAAATCGCCGCTGGAAACATACAGCTTGCCTTGATTCGCCTCGGACGCCGCCACGATGACTCTTCCTTGTTCGACATTCACCGTCGTTCCCTTCCAGTTGCGCGAGATCGAAACGTCGGAGCGCTCTGCCAGCTCAACCTGTGCCCCGCTCATCAGGCGGACAATCGCTCGCGACCCTTTAGCCGTGCGCAGTTGGTCCGCATTCCGAATGACGTCGCCAACCAACACCACCCGGGCGCCAAATTCGGTAATCCGGTAGAGGCTACCATCCACAGCCGAGACCGTAGCCCGTACGGCATGCTGCCCCGGCAGAAGCCCATTTCGGGCGCCCACTATGCCCACGCCAATCCCAATGGCTAGCGTCGCCGCCACAGCCCACGCCAAGACAGGAAAACGCTGGGTGGATTTGGTGGGCCTCTTCGCCGTGAAGGACGGTTCCGCCGGTGCGCCGGCGCGCTCTTGTTGGAGAGCTTGGCGGCAGGCGACGCATTGATGCGTGTGGTCTTCCAGCAGCATCGCTCGCGCCGCTGAGAGCGTGTGGCTCAGGTACGGCTTCATCAAGAGCCGGAAATCGGCGCAGCCCCGGATTCGATCCACCTGATAAGAGCGCAGGGTGGAGTCGAAAAGCCCGCGGAATACTTTCTTTGCCGACGCTCGTATCACCAAGTCGTCGACAACCTCGTTGCGGACTTCCTCGATTGCTTGATCCAGTTCACGTTGACTCATGATTGCCCTCCCCGATAGGAAAGAAGTTCCTTTTGCAGCTGGTGCCGGGCTCGATGTAGTTTCACGGCCACCGACACCTGCGATATCCGAAGCGCCTCTGCAATCTCCCGATTCGTAAAATCCTCGAAATAGCGAAGCGCAAAAATCTCGGCGGCCTGTGTGCTGAGGCCGGCCAGCGCTCGGCGTAAAGCGTCCCGCAAATCTGCATTCGGTGCTTTACCGCTTTCTGCCACGGCTTCGTTCAGCGGAACATTCCGCTCCGCGTGCCGCGCCCGGATCAGGTCCACCGACGCATTAACGGCCGCGCGGCGCAGGTAGCTCTCTTCGTTCTCCGGCAGCTCAACTGTCGGCGACATGCGCAGTAATCGCAAAAAAATCGTTTGTAAGACATCTTCGGCGTCCGCGGCGTTCCCGGTGATTCGATACGCGGTTCGGAACACCAAGCCGTGATGAGCCTCGAAGCTCTGACTGAAATCTCGTGTGAGCGTAGAAACCGCGCTTTCGTGTGTAGCGAGTTGCAGGTTCACTCCAGTCCTCTTTTTCATCACTAAGGACGGGAGACTGGGTCGATTATTACACCTGACGCGGAAACCTGGAGAAAATTCCCGCGTCGAACAGCCAGACCAAACGGAGCCGCGCGCGTCTTACCGGCGGTTGCCCGGAATCCGCGAAACCTACCGAGCCACGACGGTAGATCCTCGCCCCGGAGCCACCGAGCTGTTGCCCGGAATCCCAGAGCCTGTTTGATGCCCGCTACTCCGGGTCAGGAGCTTACCAAAGGTCGCGCAACTGAGCCATGTTAACCAGCCGGTTCGACGGGTTCACTTTCCCGTTAACCCGCGTTGTAACACCAAGATGAACCGGGCCAGCGCGACACTGCCGTTTATTCCGTTTTTCAAGTACATACGCGCTCACGAAATTGAAACGCGGAAGATCGAAGCTTTGGTGCTTGCCTTGCATCAAAGACAAGTGAATTCATTGTTAGGACGAGCACTCATGAAACCGCTGAAACTGACCGTACGCAATGTTCTGGTAGCCGCGCTCATGTTAGTGGTGGTTGCGGCCGCGTTTGATGGGCTGCGCCGATACAACAAAATGAACGCAGAGCGGAACGAGACCAGCCATCAGGTGCAAGTTGAGCCGGCAGTCGCTTCAGCTTCCGCGAACGCAGCCACCGCTTCACTCTAGCGGATGTACTCTCTTCATCTTTACTGCCCCCCGGGCGATGTAGACC
>JBAUOG010000290.1:0-6468 GCA_049579625.1 Bryobacteraceae bacterium | reverse complement strand
ACCGACATGCGTGTCGCGATGGTGGGTCATGCTCCGATGAACTGCCCTTTGATTCGTCTCGACACCAACCAGGGCATCTACGGCCTGGGCGAGGTTCGCGACGGAGCGAGCAAGACTTACGCACTCGAGCTAAAGAGCCGTTTGCTGGGCGAGAATCCCTGCAACGTCGACAAGCTTTTTCGTAAGATCAAGCAGTTTGGTTTTCACTCACGGCAAGCTGGTGGCGTCTGTGGCGTTGAGATGGCGCTTTGGGACTTGGCAGGGAAGGCCTACAACGTCCCGGTCTATCAACTGATTGGCGGAAAGTTTCGCGACAAGATCCGCGTTTACGCCGATACCGATGAATCGCAAGACCCGCAAGACTATGCCAAGCGCCTCTTGTTGCGCAAAGACCTTGGGTTCACGTGGTTGAAGATGGACCTCGGCATTAACCTGATTCAGGATAAGCCGGGCATGGTCATCCGTCCGACGGGCCTCGACCCAACCAAAGGTACGGTGTGGACCGAGCATCCGTTTACCGGCGTTGAACTCACGCAGAAAGGCATCGAGGCTCTACTTGAGTACGTTGCCGTCGCTCGGGAGGCCGTCGGCTGGGACATCCCCATTTCACACGACCACTTCGGCCATATCGATGTGAAGTCCTGCATCCGGCTCGGCCGTGCCATGGAGAAGTACAGCCCAGCCTGGATGGAAGATATGGTGCCCTGGTACTATACCGACCTGTTGAAAGAGATCAAGAACTCTATTGCCGTCCCGCTTCTGACGGGAGAAGACATCTACCTTCGTGAGGGTTTCGAAAAGCTCTGCCGAGAACACGCAGTCGATCTCATCCACCCGGACTTGGCGACATCCGGCGGCATCCTCGAAACCCACCGGATTGGCGATATGGCGGAGGGATACGGCGTCGGCATGGCGATGCATTTTGCTGGAACGCCGGTGTCATCGTACGCCAACGTGCACTGCGCCGCCGCAACCAACAATTTCCTCGCACTGGAGAACCATTCGGCGGAGGTTCCTTGGTGGGGTGATCTGGTTACCGGCGTCGACAAACCCATCGTCAACAAAGGCTTCATCGCGGTTCCCGAGAAACCGGGCTTGGGTATCGAACTCAACGAGGCTGCGATCAAGGAGCACTTGTTGGTTCCAGGCTATTTTGAGCCAACGCCCGAATGGGATCATGAACGGTCCGCCGACCGGCTGTTCTCGTAAGGTAACGGCGCATGGGGCGAAGTCGTCTTGTCGGTTCCTGCCGCAAGCCCCACACTCGCGAACTCGAGATTCCCAAAGTGCCGGTTGTGGCCATCAACAGCGTCCTGAAAGGCGTAATTGAAATCGTCCGCCATCCTGAATGGTGCGCAGAAGTGGCCTTGAGCTCAGGAGAAGTCTCCTCATCTGAAAACGGTTGACGTCGTTAAGTCAGATCTTGGCTTTGAAGAGGACGGTATAGCTCCTCGCTACCTTCCGGCGAGCGAAGTTCAGTTTCGGGAAGTCTCGCCTTGCCTCGCGTGAAACGACACGAAACGCGAGCAATCAGCGGATCGGGGCGATCGCAAGCTGTTGGCAGATCTTGCGGGCCAGGCGATTGTCTATCTCGGCGTGACGAGGGACCGGAGCTTTCGCTCCGTTGGCTGGATTGATAAAGATCGTGTGGCGGCCGCCTTCGCGGTCCAACCGGCACCCATGGTCCTGCAGGTGGCCGATCAGTTCATGCCTCTTCAAACTCGGGGCGTCCCGACGTGGATGGAGAGCGCCACGAGTTCGATCAGGTCGGCATCGGCAACCGCATCCGGGTTAGGGAGCGGCAAGGGCTTGCCTTCCTCCAGGAGACTTTGAGCTAGATCCTCCATGGCGCTGGCTATCATCAGACGGGCGTCGGGCAGGTCGAAGCCCTGCGTGACGGCCCCGGGAAAATCCAGGGCCTCGGCGACCACCATATCGCCCGCCACGCGGGGAAGGTAGAAAGCGATATGGTATCGGAGCATACGCCCATCATAACTGGATAGGGGTAGCTGGACACTGATCCAGAGTGACGCACCACTAGGTTCTTTCGTGCTTGAGCAAGATCATAGGCGGGCTGCATTCGCAACCACATTTCGGCTCTGCCGCCGAAAGCCCTCTCAAACCGGCGCCATCTCAGGCGTGACGCCGCTTCTGCCTTGCATCACGTTGTGAAGCTGCTGACGCATGATCTTCATCGTTTTCGCTGCCTCGGCCAAATTTAAATTAAGTTCGTCAAGGCCTGCCTTGGCGAGTGCGCCGGGGTGAACGGGATTCTTCATCGGTATAGCATCGTCCCTCGTAATGGTAATCCTCCCAATCCACGTCGTAGGCATCGGATTTCAGCCCTCAGTTTTGCGCTAGACATATGCACCGCGCCGAGTTTTTACGGGCCTTTCGCGAATGACGCAGAGTTTAACCTGTGTGGAACGCAATGAAAAGCGCAAGTTGGCTGGCCCAAACCACCGGGCTTCTCCTTATGGTGAACAGCCGGAGCCGCAATTCGTTCCGAAAACACCATAGATCCCCAACCAGCCCGCCAGCTCAGCTACAGCAGCATCCCGGCAATGCACGCCGACATGAAGTTCGCGAGCGTGCCCACGATCATCGCTTTGAAGCCCAGGCGCGCCAGGTCCGACTTGCGCGATGGCGCCAGCGCCCCGATTCCGCCGATCTGAATCGCAATCGAGCTGAGATTCGCGAACCCGCATAAAGCAAACGTCGCAATCACGAAGGAGTGCTTGCTCAACGTCGACCCGACCTGGCCCAAGTCGACAAACGCCACAAACTCATTCAGGACCATGCGGGTGCCGAGCAGGTTTCCCACTGTCGCGCAGTCGTTCCAATCCACTCCCAATAGCCACGCAATGGGCGCGAATACTCGCGCCAATACTTGCTGTAAGGAGACCGGGAACCAGCCGACGTGCGAATGTACCCAGCCCATCCCGCCGTTCACCATCGCCACCAGCGCCAGAAAAGCGATCAGCATGCCCGCGATGTTCAATGCCAAGTGCAAGCCGTCGCCGGCGCCACGGGCTGCGGCATCAATCAAGTTGACGCCAGGCTGCTCGACCTTCACCGTCACTTTGCCGCGCGTGACTGGTATCCCCTCCTCCGGCATGAACATCTTCGCCAGCATGATCGTTGCCGGCGCCGTCATGATAACCGCCGTTAACAGGTGCGAGATCGACACGTGAGCGATCATGACGTAGGCTGCCATTACCGATCCGGAAACATGTGCCATGCCGCTCGTCATGATGGTGAATAACTCCGACATGGTCAGCTTTTCGAGGAAGGGGCGAATTGTTAGTGGCGCCTCGGTCTGGCCCATGACGATGCTGGCCGCCACGCTGGTGGACTCGGCGCCGCTGGTCCCCATGAAGCGCTGCATGATCAAGGCCATGCCCTTCACGAAGAGTTGCATGACGCCGAGATAGTAGAGGATGGAGAACAGCGACGAAATGAAGATGACGATCGGCAGTACCTGGAAAGCGATAATCACGCCAAACCCGCCTTCGGGCAGGCCGAGCTTATTGCCGAAAACAAAGCTCGCGCCGGCTGAGGAGTAGTTAAGCAGCGCGTTTACAGCTTGGCTAATGACATAGAATAGGTCGCCGAACGGCGTCTTCAACACCAGAAAGGCAAAGCTGATCTGCAGCACAAGGCCCCAAACGATGACTCGCTTTTGGATGGCCTTACGGTTCGTGGAAAACAGGAAGCCAGAAAGAACGATAGCGATCATCCCGAGAAGACCGCTGTACTTTCCCATGGACGACCGTCTGGCTTAGCTGACCACTTCCAGAATCAAATCGCGTTCTTCAACCGGTTGCTGCGAGATCTTGAAGGCATCTTCCACCAGCGTGGCTGCTTCTTCAAGGTTGTTTTCCGAGGTGTGGTAGATCCGGCACAGAATGCTGCCTGGATCGATCTTCTGGCCGACCTTCACTTCGAGGATCACGCCCACGGCAGGGTCGATCGAGTCTTCCTTGGTATTCCGTCCGGCGCCGATCATAGAGGACGCTTGGCCAATCAGTTCAGCGTCGATGGCGCTGATGTATCCGCCGCGGCTGGTAGTAATCTCCTGTGCGCCGGTCGCGTTCGGCAGCAGGTCAAAGCGGTCGAGCACGTTCGGATTTCCGCCTTGGGCTGCGATGACGTCTTTAAATTTGCGGTAGCCGGAAAGATCCAGCAGCTTGGATTGGGCCAGTTCGCGCGCTTCGTCGAGCGTCTTGGTGACCTTGCCAAGATGAATCATCCGCGCGGCGAGTTCCAAAGAGATCCGTGTCAGGTCTGCAGGTCCCGCGTTCTGTAGGGTCTGCGATACTTCCATGACCTCCAGCGCGTTGCCGACGGCGTAGCCCAGCGGCTGGCTCATATCTGTGATCAGTGCCTGAACCCGCTTGTCCATCCGGCGCCCGATGCCAACCATCAGCTGAGCGAGCCGGCGCGCATCCACCTGGCGCTTCATGAACGCCCCGGAGCCAACCTTGACGTCCAGCACTAGGGCATCCAGCCCGACTGCCAACTTCTTCGACATGATCGAGGAAGCGACTAGCGGAATGGACTCAACTGTGGCTGTGGCATCGCGCAGCGCATACAGCTTCCCGTCGGCGGGCGCTACCTCCGCCGTCTGTCCGATGAACGCAAGTTGGTGGGCGATTAACTGCTCGCGAAACTCGTCGATGGTGAGGTCGGTGCGAAACCCCGGTATGGATTCCAGCTTGTCGAGGGTGCCCCCAGTGTGCCCCAAAGCACGGCCCGAGATCATCGGGACAACCACGCCCGCCGAAGCCGCGATGGGAGACGCGATGAGACTGGTTTTGTCGCCGACACCGCCGGTGGAGTGTTTGTCGACTTTGACGCCCGGAACGGACGAAAGATCCACCAGGGTCCCGGAGTTCATCATCGACTCGGTCAGGGCGCTCACTTCGCGGTCCGCCATGCCGGAAAAGAAAACCGCCATCAAGAAGGCAGAAACTTGATAGTCGGGGATGTCGCCACGGGTATACCCGTCGACTATGTATTGGATCTCTTCGGCAGACAGTTCTTCGCCGTCACGCTTCCGATGGATAAGGTCGACTGTACGCATTCGAATACTCAGCGTAGCAGGTCAATTGATTGACAGTAAACGAAAAGGAGCACGAAACAGCGTCAAAGGACCGTATCTAGGGCATTCCGGCGCAGCCACGTAACGGCGAACAAAGGCACCGTCGTTCCGAAAACTCGACCCGCGATGTGGCACAGGCCTTCAGCCAGGCTGCCAGGATGCTGAGACGAGATTAGATTCTTCTCGGCTTTTCGGGTTGTTGAACCCGCCTCCCCGGGTGCCCAGCCAGCAGGAGTGAGGCGAACCTCGTTCAGCTCTCGAAAGCTCACTAACCCGCTGTTGCGGAAAGGAGTTGACCCAGATCGGCCACTCTAACCCGTATCCCGACGTAGAAAGCTCCAAATAACGCGTAGATCGCGCTGACTTCATCGAAGCGCATCTCGTAAATCAGCTTCTTGAATACCACCGGATCATCGGCGAACAAATCGACGCCCCACTCCCAGTCGTCGAATCCGATCGAGCCCGTGATGATTTGCCGGACATCGTCAGCGTACCGCCGGCCAATCATCCCGTGTTCGTGCATCATCCTCTGGCGATCCGCCATGGGAACCATATACCAGTTCTTGTCTTCGCCTCGCTTTCGATCCATGGGGTAAAAACAGAGGTATTTCGAGTCGGGAATCCGCGGGTACAATCGTGGAGACATCGCGGCTTTCTGTCGATCCACCACGTCCTTGATCCCGGCGTTCCATTCAGGCGAATGGGGGGCGAAGCCCTCCTCCTCCAGCGCCTGGTAAGTCTTCGACGTCGACTCGTAAAGACCCAGCTCCACCACCGACAAGTAGGAGTGAACAATCTCCAGATACTCCGCCAACTCCAGCTTGGCGAGCGCCACTTCGGTTCGGTTTAGTTCTTCAAGCGAATCCCGGAAGTGCAGCAGCATCAGATCGGCTTTGTGCCCGAGTTGGGAGTAGACAGCGCTCTGGTTTGGATGGCCGGCGGCAGAGCCGTCCTCGAGAGGCGCCAGGAAGGCTGTCGCCTCCGTCAGAATGCGCTGGCGGTGAAATGAATCCAGATTCAGCCAGCCGCGCCACCGGAACCGAAACATCTGGTGCAGCGTGCTCGCACCTTCGAGAGTGAGCGGAACGGGAGGAAAATCAGCCAAGGATTACCTCGGTCGGGGCTTCTTCCTCAAGCGGGATGGTCGGAATTGGGTAGCGATAGCGGCCATGGAAGATCTCGTCGAACAGTTCGAGCGTCTCCCGGTGGATGAGAGCGTTGTCGGCCAGCAGATAAGGGCCGTGAAGATCCAGCGGCTCGCCTCTCATTCCGGAGACAATCCCTCCGGCTTCTTCGATCAACAATGTGCCGGCGGCCATATCCCACGGGTTCAGGCCGAACTCCCAAAAACCATCCAATCGTCC
>JBAUOG010000289.1:0-5933 GCA_049579625.1 Bryobacteraceae bacterium | reverse complement strand
GCGCAGGATTGAGGCCATTGCGGGAGTCTCTTCCGCCGCTGTTACCAGCACGATTCCCATGGATGGTGGCGGGAATGATCCCGTCTACGCCGAGGACCAGGCCGCCCCGGCCGGTTCGGTGCCACCTATACGGCGCTATAAGTTTGTCTCGCCGGGCTACTTCTCCACCGTCGGCGCCCATTTGATTGCGGGACGCGATCTGACTTGGTCGGAGACCTACAACCAAACACCCGTGGCTTTGGTTTCTGCAAATACAGCGCGCGAATTGTGGGGCGATCCGAGCGCGGCGGTCGGCAAACGCATCCGCCCGACACTCAAGGACGACTGGCGAGTCGTTATCGGCGTGGTGGCGGATCTGCACGACGACGGCGTCGACCAGAAAGCACCCGGCATTGTTTACTGGCCGCTCATACGAAAGAATTTCGAGTCATCCGAGATTGACGGAACGCGCAGCGTAGGCCTCGTCATCCGTACGCCTCGGGCTGGATCAGCGGCGTTGCTTCAGGATCTCCAAACGGCAGTGGCCAGCGTGAACCCGAGTCTTCCGCTGGCGGACGTCAAAACATTGGAATCGGTTTGCGACCGTTCGCTAGCGCGCACGTCGTTTACTCTGGTGCTGCTAGGCGTCGCCGCCGGCATGGCGTTGTTTCTGGGAATCATTGGAATCTACGGCGTAATATCCTACTCGGTTTCGCAGCGTACCCGCGAGATCGGAATACGACTCGCGTTAGGCGCCACGCTTCGGGACGTCATGGCGGTATTCGTGCGCTACGGATTAGTTCTGTCCGCCATCGGAGCAGCCTGTGGCATAGCGGCGGCGCTGGCGCTGACCCGGCTGATGAAATCCCTCCTCTATGACGTAAGTCCTGCGGATCCCTTGACATATGCGGCAGTGTCCGCGGCACTGATTCTCGCGGCGGTACTCGCCAGTTACCTGCCGGCGCGGAGGGCTACCAGAATCGATCCATCAGAGGCGCTGCGGGCCGAGTAGCCTTCATGCGGAGTTCGTTTTACCAGCAGACCTCTGTGCCATAGGCAAGGCTAGTATAGAAATCGCCTCGGCCGTGCGGGGTCAGATCGAGGACGTTCCAGATGGGATTGAGCAGGTCCAGGCCGCGTTCTTTAATTTCGGGGGACATACGCGGATGACTGCTGTAGAAGTGCCTGATTTTGCCGTGGTCCTGAACGAACACCGAGACCTCTGAGTCCAGATTGCCGTCGCGGTCTTCGCTGCACAAATCATATTTGAAGGAATTCGTTCCGGCGCTCAGCAGCCGCAGCTTATTCCAGCCTCTGGCGCAGCATGAGCGCGCATTGTGGCCGGATCTGCCGCGGCCACAATGGCGAGATCGACGTTTTGCGCGAGATGGGGAGCGATGCCATTCATGCAGTCGATCCAGGCCGTGCACATGGGGCAGGGCTTGGTGTTCTTCTTGCCGAACATGAGATGGTAGATGATCAAAGCGCGATCAGCCGCGCTGAACAACTGGCTCATGCGAACGGTTCGGATGGGCGAATCACCGGCATTGAGGTCTGCCGGGCCTTCTTCGAAAACGTAGTCTTGAATTTCGGGGCCTTGCGGCAATTGCCGCCGCATTTCAGCCACCTTTTCCTGGTGGCGCATCAGTTCGATTTCTGCAAGGCGAAGTTGATCGCGCCGGGCGATATATTCGCTCGACTCGTTGGCTAAGGTCGTTTGGTGGAAAACAGCAGGGTTGGATGTCATGTGTATTTCTCGTGGTTCCTTTTGAGATCCTATCGTTGGATTTCGCAGGGAGCTTGAATGTTTCGGCGCTTGGTTCTTTCGCATGACCTGACGGGTTCTGGACTGTCCGAACCCCCGAAGTTCCCAAGAGCGTCGCCGTGCCGGAAATGAATGTATTATGAAGGCTATGAAATTGATGGGCGCCTCCCTGCTGGCGGCCATGATGGCTAGTTACGCGGTTGTAAGTGCAGTTGCACAAACCGGTGGGCCGAAGCACTCAGACAAGCAAGGGCCAGTCTATGTGCAGGACGGTGGCGTGAGCCAGTCATTGGAGAGCATTTTCATCCCACCGATGGTTAATGCGCCTTTCACTTGTGTTTTGCATACCGAGTGGGTTCGCAGCATGCCGGACGGGGGGACGCTGACCCTGGTGAATCAGCGAACGATCGCCCGAGAGAGTAGTGGGCGGTTTTACCAGGAGCGTTGGATTCTCGTTCCAAAGAACGGTCCGGCTCAATCCCTGATGTCACATATTCAAATTGCCGATCCTACCAATCACACGCTCGTCACGCTCCGGATGGGCACGAGTGCGGGCACCCTGACAACGTATGGAGGAACAACCTCAAGGATCTATAAGCCGGCGGAGCAGTTTGTCGGTCCGCTGCCAGATGGATCCGGAACTGTGGCGAGCGAAGCACTCGGCGACGACAGGATACAGGGAGTGGACACGGTGGGAACAAGAATCACCCGGACAACCAATGCCTGGGTGACCGGCAATGATCGGCCCTTCACGAGTGTACGTGAGTTTTGGTTCGCGCCCTCATTGGGAATCAGTTTAGTTTCAAAGGTCTCCGATCCGCGCTTCGGATCACAGGCCTTTACGGTGACGGATTTGACATTAAGCGAGCCCGACCCGCAGCTGTTTGAGGTTGTGAAGGATTTCAAGATCCAAGACTTACGGCCAGCACCGACCGCTCAATGACTGCTCACTGCCACTGAGGGAACGCCTTCTCGCGCTTCGATCGCCCATGGGCTGCGTCATAGAAGGGTACTCGGGTAGGCCATCTTCGGTTGGCTGATCTTTCTGTCACCGCTCGCCAACCATCTGTCCACCTACCTCAAGGTGCTCGGCTCCTCGCGGAAGCATCGCTGATGCTATGGCTCATCGTGATGGGTGTGAACGCTCAACGGTGGAAGGAGCAAGCCAAGGCAGCCGAGGCCCGCGCATGAAAGCCACTGTCTGCAGCCGTTATTGACCCCGTCGGCCACTTTGTGCCCAGCGATGATCCAGCTTGGGAACTTCGGTGGATGTTCGGACTTCGGGGGGACTTCGGGGGACTTCGGGGACAGTCTGCTATGGCACGACGAGAGGAATCCAATTCACTCCACACCGCGATACACACACAATGGATACACATACAATGTCGTCGAGGGTTCTATGACGAGTGCGAGGTCCCAATACGACGCGTTTGCCATGGACTACCACTGGCTTTACTCGGACCATGTCTCGTCCGGCAAGCCCGCGCTTGAGGAGAACGATGACGTTCTGAGAGACATCGGCCCGAAGGCACGCATCCTGGATTGCTCTTGTGGAATTGGAACGTTCGCGGTAGCACTGGCCAAGATTGGCTATGAAGTCAGTGGCTCTGATGGCAGCCCGGGAATGATCGAGCAAGCGAGTCTTGCCGTCAAGAACGCCGGAGCAGACGTCCCGCTGAAGTGTTGCACCTGGCAGGATCTGCCGGCTCACTTCACCGATCCCTTTGACCTGGTTTTCTGTCTTGGCAACTCAATCGGGCACACTCGCAACGGGGAAGAAATGTTTCGGTCGGTGCAAGGAATACGGGCCGTCCTAAGGAGCGGTGGCAAACTTGTCATTCAATCTCTCAACTGGGACCAGATCAGGAAAGAGAAAACACGTTTGACACACTTTCAATGGAGAGAGCGCGCCGGGCGGCGTTGTTTGCCTATCTATGTTTGGAACTTTCCGGAAAGGTTCGAGGACGCTCACACGATAGAAGTGCTCTTAGTCTTTGATTTTGGTGGAACAGTTTCCTTGCGATCATACCCGATCGTCTACTATCCGTTTCGCGTCGAAGAGCTAATAGAACGTTTGAGATGTGCCGGATTTACCAATATTCAGAACAGGTTCCGCGAAAGCCGCGAGGATTATCGGGTGATCGCCTCGTAGAGGACAGCGGTCGGTGAGTGCGAAATCGCCGAGGCGCATTCAGGTTGAGGCGCGACCTGAGATGTGGTTTTCCTGATTGCTTTTTTTCTGTAACCTTTCCGGAATCGTCCAGTATTTATGGGTGAGGGCGAGTGGATAGCCAAGCCGATAACTTGTTGATGAAGCGCGTCCAGGAAGGCGAAACCGCCCAGCTGGCCTTGCTTTTTGAGCGCCACCACCTCGCTTTGTTTCGATATTTGCTGGGCCTCTCAGGGAATCGTGCATTGAGTGAAGACCTGGTCCAGGACGTTTTCTTTCGGATCATCAAATATGCCCGGACCTACAACCCGGCGCTCGCGTTTCAAGTCTGGCTCTACCGGATGGCACGCAACGCTTACTTCGATTCGAAACGCAAGACCGGTCGCGAGGTCGCCGTTGACGAGTTCAAAGAGATGAAGAGTAGTGAACCGATGCAGGAGGAGATCATGACCCGTAAACAGGACGCCGCCCTTCTGCAGGAAGCGCTTCGCCGTCTGCCTGAAGATAAACGGGAAGTGCTCATCCTGAGCCGCTACCAGGATCTCCGGTATGACGAGATCGGCCGCATCTTAGACTGCGAAGCCGGGACCGTCAAGGTTAGGGTGTATCGGGCTCTCAAGGAATTGCGCGAGAAATTCTGTGAGCTGAGTGGAGAACGAGTGTATGACGTCTGAAGAATGCCGTTTATTGATTCCTCAGTATTTGTCCGGCCAACTGACGGAGCTGGAACGTCAACTCTTCGAAAACCAGCTCGGAGTCGACGACGGGCTGCGCCATGAGGTGGAGGAATTGGGTTCTCTGTGGGAAGGGCTGGGTTCACTGCCGCAAGAACGGCCAACTGCTGCTCTGCGCGACCGCTTTTATGAGCGACTGAATGAAATGCAGAGCCGTCGCAGCCGTCCCGTTGAGCGAGGGTACGCCTGGTGGAAACCCGGGCTGCAAGGTCTGGTACCGCAAGCCACCGTCGCCATCGTGGTGTTTCTTCTGGGCGCGTATGTAGGTCGAGTGAATATCGGCGGCCATGACCCCGCGGTCCAGGAAGTGAAGCGGCTGGATACCGAGGTACAAGGTCTGCGACAGACGGTTGCACTGTCGCTCATGGACAGGCAATCGGCGAACTCCCGGCTGGAGGGGATTTCCTGGATCAGCCGTGTCGACAGGCCCGACGGCGACCTGGTCTCCGCGCTTTTGACTGCCTTAAACCGGGACCCGAATACGAATGTGCGGCTTGCAGCGCTGGACGCACTCGAGAAATTCGCCGGCGATCCGGCCGTTCGCAAAGCCCTGGTTGATGCACTTCCGCGCCAGGATTCGCCGTTAGTGCAGATAGCGCTCATCGATGCGCTCGTCCACCTCCGCGACGGAGCTGCCGCCGGCGAACTCCGCAAGCTCAGCGGCGATGCCGACGTGAACGCGGCGGTGCGGCAACGGGCGCAATGGGGCCTGCAAAAGCTCAACTTCTAAGCAAGGAGATTCAAACTGTGAAATTTATATTCACCCTGATGCTCATGGCATCGGCGTTGGCAGTTCTGTGCCTCACAGCACGCAGTTCGGATCAATGGAGTGTCCGTGAACAGGAGACAATTCAAAAAACTCTTTCGCTATCGGGTGCGCCGATGCGGTTGGTGGTCGACAACGTGGATGGGTATGTTCACGTGACCGGCACAAGTGGCTCCCAGGTTCGAGTCACCGCGCACAAAGTGATTCGCGCGGATACCGACAGCGATCTTCAGCAGGCCAAGAACGAGATCAAGCTCGACATCACTGAGCAGCCAGGCTCGGTGTCGATTTATTACAACGCGCCCTGGCGCTGCAATCACGACAGCGGCGGGTGTCACGACCAGCAGCGCCGTTTCTACAACGTCACCTACGATATCGACGTCGAAGTCCCGCGCGCCGCTCGGCCTGTAGTCTCGACAGTCAACCATGGCGATGTCCGTGTGGAGGGAACCGCCGGTGATTTCGACATCGGCAACGTCAACGGCGGCATCGTCATGACCGGCATCTCAGGATCCGGGG
>JBAUOG010000288.1:0-5719 GCA_049579625.1 Bryobacteraceae bacterium | reverse complement strand
GAGCGTGTTGATGTAGTCGCCGCCCACCGGATCGAAGACGACACGAGCACCTTTGCCGCCGGTGATCGACTGAACCGGGGCTACCAGGTCCTCTTCTTCCGTGACGATGACGTGGTCAGCGCCCAGGGCGATGAGTTGATCCTTCTTGGCCGAAGTGCGGGTGGTCGCGATGGAGATACCGCCCTGTGCCTTGACGATCTGGATAGCCGCGAGCCCAACGGACGAGCTGGCAGCGGTGATGATTACGAAGTCACCGTCAGCCACTTTGCCGAAATGTACGAGCGCGCCGTAGGCGGCACAGTACTGCATCCAGACAGCGGCGCCCTCGACCGCAGAGAAGGAGTCTGGAACGGCTGCGAGAACGCTGGCGGGAACGACGGCCTCTTCCGCAAGCACCGGGTATTGGTTCATCGAAAAACCGGGAATGGTGCCAAAGCGCTTGCCGAGGAGAATGGGATCGACCTCCGGACCAACGGCGATGACCTTTCCGACCGCCTCATAACCCAGACCGGAAGGCACGTTCACCTTTTCCAGGTAGAAGCCGTGATAGTACATGCTTTCAGCCCGGTTGAGGCCCACTGCTTCCACCTTGAGCAGAACTTCACTACGACCGGGCTGGCGCTGGGCCTGATCTTCGATATGAAGGACTTCGGGACCACCGAGCTGGTTAAAGCGGATCGCTTTCGGCATGACGGGAACATCTCCTCTCGAGAAGGAGATGTGGACTGCCTGAAGCACGTCGCAAAATCTGGGCGGGTTTCGGTGAGGCTTCTGTGACGCAAGACGGCGATCCATAACCAGCAACGGCGTGCGTCTGATCAGTCATGACAAACGGCGTAGCGTGCTGCAACCCTATTCGCCTGCTTCGACCGGTCTCATGGCCGGCGCATCCTGACAACGGTTTTGCCAAATTCGACGGGCGAACTGGTAGTCCCCGTCCATGTCACCGGGCGCTATCAAAACCAAGTGACTTTGCTTACCTTACTAAGGGGAAAACAGGTTGGCAGGGCATTGAAAACAAATGACTCCGTGGTGGGCGGTCACAGGATCGAACTGTGGACCTCCTGCTTGTAAGGGATAAGAGTCTGCTCCAAAGGCGCCGATCGTTTTCGCTGAAATCTAACAATTACAACAATCTGGGGAAGCTGCTTTCGCTCAAAACAGCAAAACCATGGTTGGAACAGAAGGGGTTCTGACACAGTTCCGGCACAGGTCAAAAGCAGGCGCGCGTTATCTCGGGCCGTGTCAATGTCACTATTGGGCGGGCGCCGCGCGGACACGCGCAGGATGTGTGGACTCCCGTCTTGGTCGCTCGCAACCTGCTTAGTGCGAAACTCAGCTACGCCCCCGGCACAACTACCGAAGAAGGACGGACCGGCCCGACGAACCTTTCGCCACCGAAGAAGAAGACTAAGAAGGGGAGAAACACGCCATAACGGAGATGTTGGCTACTTCCACATGAGCGATGCCGAAGTGGCTCGCGATCTCCATGCCGCGCTCGCCAAAGTCCGGCTGGGCGTTGAGATTGTTATCGAGCAGGATCATCGGCCGGTCGTTGTGTTGAAACCGTCTGCGGTCACCCGGATGCTGACGTCGCCCAGGACGTGCAAGTGGGTATCGACTCGCGACGCGACCCGTTGAACCCCCTGAATGGGATTAGCCCTTAACTGCAGTGTGTTGATCGCGTTCGATGCTCTTCGGTCTTCCTACGGGACATTTCCCAAAAACTGTTGGGGAGTTTGTGGACTGGCTACACCCGGAAGACCGCGACCGGGCGCAACGGAAGAATCGGCCGGTGAGCCAGCTTCTCGCGTGGCTTTCGGCCGAGCACTCCGAAACCGAGTTCTTGCCGTCGTCCATTTCGGTGATGGAACTGGAGCACGGCTGGCACCGAGCCAACACGCCCGATGCGGCACTGGAGCGGCGCTATCTCGATGAGGTGCTCACCATCATTACTGTGGAACCGTTTACGCTTGAGATGGCAGCGCACGCAGCGAAAGGCGATGCCATATGAAAAAGGCCGGCCCCGTCATCGCTAGAGCCGATCCACTCATCGGGGATCACGGCGATGCATTACGGCTACGCCATTGGAACACTTAACGTACGCCACTTCAAAATGATCCCTGGGCTCAAGGTCATTCTTCTTTAGTAAGGATCACATAACACCAGTGGTGGTGCCGAGCAGGAGGCGGACGTTCAGACTACACATGGCAAAAGATTAAGGACACGTCCGAGGGGCACGGTCACAGTACAAATGCCGAAGGGCAAGGGCTTCGTGTCCGAATCCGTGAAGTCATACCGGATTGGGATGAGGCCACGCAGATGAAAGGTGGCGCTGACCCATTCTTCTATTTGAAAGACCGTCTCGATACCTTTCACGTCTTTATCTACGCTCCCCTTGCAGAAAAGGTCAAACGTCTGGGGCAAAGGGGAGGAACGAGGAGGAAGCGATCCACCTTGCTAAGACCGTGGACCGTGGTCGCGCGGCGTTCATGAAACAGGACATCGAGGTGGAGTGGCCTGCCCGCCATTTCTTGCATCTCATGATCAACTCCACGATTGGTGACGAGACCGTGGTCCAGACAATTGTCGATGGGGTTACGGCATTAGAGAAACAGCCGACATGATCAGCATGACGCCGAGCCGTTGGCTCGACAGCGTCACGCCAGCCTTCACCAGCAGGCCGGGCCGAAATCGGAATGATGTTTGACAACAGGTTCGGGCGCTGCCGGGAAAAAAATACACTCGACGTGCTGTCACCCGCGACTGGGGCGTTAACAGTTGATATCGGTAGCGAAGCCGGCTGCTACAAGTCGCTTGCAACCATGCTCTTCAGGAGCAATTGGAGCAATTGGATTCATTACAGAGAGTCAAGTGGGACTATAATTAGCGGGCATGAGCCGGCAGTCTGTTCCGGAAATCTCGATTGTCCTCATTGCGGCGGACCGTTACAGCAACCTGAAGATCACGATGGCTCGGCTCCGCAACCAGACCATCCATGAGGCGATCGAGGTCGTCATCGTCGCGCTGTCGCCCGAGGGGATCGAGGTAGATGCGGCGGACCGCGCCGCGTTTCACAGTCTTCAGGTCGTGGCGCACCGTGGGGCAAAACTGCTGGCCGAGGCAGCAACCACCGGTGTGCGCAGCGCCACCGCTCCTTTCGTCGCCATGATCGAGGATCATTGTTACCCGGCGACGGAGTGGGCGGAAGCCTTGCTGGCACGCCACCGGGCCGGTTATGCGGTGGTTGGTGCTGAAATCGGTAATGCTAACCCGCATTCAGCCATCAGCTGGTGCTCTTACTTGCTTACCCTTGGGGCATGGGCTCCGCCGGCCCAGGCTGGGGAGGTTACTTCGGTCGCCGCGCATAACAGCAGCTATCGTCGCGAGGTTTTGCTCGGGCTCGGTGAGGACTTGGGCACACTCATGATTTCCGAGACGCTGCTGCATTGGCGCTTAAGCGAACTTGGGCACCGCATATACCTGGAGCCGAGGGCCAAAGCGGTGCACGTGAATCCGTCCCGGCTAACAACCTTTCTTTATGTGCGCTTTTTCGGCGCCCGGGCGTTCGCGGGGATATGGAGTCGGGGCTGGCCGTGGTCGCGGCGTACTTACTTTGCCGCGATCGCGCCTCTGCTAGAAATCAAGAGGATTGTGCGCGTAAGCCGTGAGGCGAAAGAGCATAAAACACCCATTCGCATGATCCGCCTGGCGCCTTTACTTCTGATGGCTTGGCTATTGGCCAGCTCCGGATATGTAGTTGGATATCTGTTCGGCGCTGGCGGGTCGCTGTCGTTCGCTTGGCGACTCTACTTCGATCGGCCGCGGACACTATCCGCCTCCGATGCCCGACGCGGCTTGCTGAGTCCTTAACCGCAACTTCAGGCTATGCGGATTCTGCTAGTGAACGATTACGCCGAGCCATTCGGCGGAGCTGAAGTTGCGCAGGAGGTCCTTCGCGACGCGTTGCAGCACAGAGGGCACGAGGTTCGGATCTTTGCGGCGCGGCCTCTAATGGAGGGCGGCCTGGGCCTGGCGGACTATGGATGCTTTGGCACCATCTCGCGTTTTCGTACGCTGCTACAGGCGTTCAATCCGTGGGCGGCCGCTGCGCTCCGCCGGACGATCGCGGAGTTTCATCCGGATGTGGTCCATGTGCGCGTGTTCCTGACGCAGCTTTCGCCGCTGATCCTCCCGTTCCTGCGAAATGTCCCGAGCCTTCATCACGTGACTTGGTATCGCGCAATCTGTCCGCTCGGCACCAAAATCCTGCCGGATGGAACGCCCTGCCGCGAACGCGCCGGACTAGCCTGTTGCCGCCACGGCTGCCTGCCTCGGCGCGACTGGCTTCCAATGCTGGTTCAAATGAAGCTCTGGAACAGATGGGAGGGTGTGTTTCGCCTCAGCGTCGCCAATAGCGAGGATGGCCGCCGCCTGCTACAGGCAGAAGGGTTCCATCCCGTGGAGATGGTGTGGAACGGCGTCGCCACCGTCCCGCCGCGGCCGCCCTTGCCGGATACGCCGACACTGCTTTTCGCCGGGCGCCTAGTCTACCAGAAGGGTGTGGACGTTCTGCTCCGCGCCTTCGCCCGCGCAACGAAGCAGGTCCCCGAAGCACGTCTTTGGATCGCGGGAGATGGCCCCGAGCGCGCGGCGTTGACTAGCCTGGCGAGAGACCTCGATCTGGACGGTTCCGTTTCCCTGCTGGGGCACCTGAATAGGCCCGTGCTCGAACGAGAGGCACGCGCAGCCTGGGCGCAGGTGGCGCCATCGAGGTGGGCGGAGTCGTTTGGCAACGCGGCCGCCGAAGCGATGATGCGGGGGACGGTGGTGATTGCCAGTGCCATCGGAGGAATGGCCGAGTATATCCGTGACGGAGAGACTGGCATTCTGGTGCCTCCCTGCGACGAGGAGGCGCTGGCGGACGCTCTGCTGGTGGTGTTGCGGAATCGTGAATTGGCGGAGAGGATGGGCCGCCGGGGCCGCCAAATCGCGCTAGGAGAACTCACCGCTGACGCTTGTGCGGAGCGCTTCGAGTCTCTCTATCTGCGGTTGCTCGGGCGGCAGGTACAGTAGGAAGAGAGTTTCAGGTCCACTCTAACAGAATGATGCCTTCAAACCAACGACTGTGCAGGAGAATCTCTGTTCTCGGAAGTTTCGGTGCTTTACTCCTGAGATAACGGGCTCGTTGCTGGTAATCGTCGGTGCGCCACGATCCAGACGATCATGGCAGTTCTTCTTCGAATCAGCGTCGGGCCATAAGAGGTATTGTCGCTAGCTAACTGTCGGACTCGGGCGGACCAGCGGCAGCGCGGGAGCGTAAAGCTCGATCGGAAACTTCTTCGCGAGTCGGCCTAGGCATTCGTCGGCCAGAGGATCAAGTATTCCACAAAGGCCACCGTTCTGGCACTTTCCCACCGCCCCGCCGTCGCGACGGCGAGGATCGGGTCCTCACAGGGTGAAGGCTGGGGCTGAGACGTCAGAATCCCGACCTCTGTCCTCAGTTCGTGGTGGCGGTGAAGTGACTGGTAGATTACACTGCAAAGTTAGATGTCTTTCAGATCGGGCCCTATCAACTACGGGAAGTATTTATGGACCTGTCCGCTGTGCGGTGGTCCTATGGTTGTTATCGAGCGACTTACCGCGGTTCAGATCAAGCTCCGTTCTCCACCGGCAGCCCACGCCGCCTGAGATGCCGAAGCTTTTTCATTGCCGATCG
>JBAUOG010000287.1:0-5033 GCA_049579625.1 Bryobacteraceae bacterium | reverse complement strand
CCTCTCACAGGACCACGCTAAAGTTGGCGCGCACGTGCGCGCTGGCGGCAAGGAAACGGATTGCCCAGGGGCGCTAAGCTTGTCCACCAGACAGCCCGCACACCAATGGCCTGTCCGAGTTGTGGTTCCCTGGGGGTTCGTTCTTCCAGTCGGCGCTTGTCAGACCTCATTTTTTACCTCATGTTGCGGGAGCCGGTTCGCTGCTGGACTTGCTATCACCGATTCCACAGCTGGATATTTCGGAGGGAGCCCAAGTAGGCTCCGTTACCAGGGTGTGCGGACAAAGGTCAAGAAAAAGCGCCGACCTAAGCGAGCCTAGAGTAAACACCAGTATTAAGAGAAGTGTAATGCTGTTAACATCTCTTAACCTGTGGTGCCGGCGCTATGGTTGCGTACCAGGCAGACAAGCGGAAACGCCCCCACTCCTCCATTCCAAGGCCGGGGGCGTTTCTGTTGAACTACCACTGCTAAGTAGCGCAATAACCTAGCTTCGGAGCCATGATCGTAGCTCTCCGCCCCGGAGCCAAGGAGCGGGTTTTGGGGCCTTCGAGCTCTACTTCAGGGTCTTCGCCTGTTTGTGGACCTGCTCCATGTACTCGCGCACGTATTGCTGGTAAATCAGCGGGACTTCGTCGCGGTTGATCTCTCCGCCTAAGTCCGCATGCCGCCCCACCTTCTGCGAGTATTTGGTTTGCAGTTGTTGCTTACCGTTGGGAACTTCCACCAGGACTTCGCCGGTCAGGTTTGCCGACCGTTTCCCGATGATCTCGGCCAGTTTGCCCATGGCTTCCTGCTGCTGCGCTTCCTTCAGCTCTTTCGCGCCATCCTGGCGCCCCACACCTGAATGCGCATCATTGCCATTCTTGTCGGAAGAGCGATCTGAGTTGCGGCCTTGCGCATTCTGAGCCCGTTCCGCAGTCTGGCCGTTCTCTTCGCCTTGGGCATTGGCCTCCTGGCCGGGTTGCTGATTATTCGCGCCTTGTTGTTTGGACTGTGCCTGCTCGCCCTGCGAGCCAGGGCTCTTGTTTTCGTCATCGCCGTTATTCGGCTGTTTGCTCGCACTCTGGGATGACTGCGGTGAGGACGAAGGCTTCATTTTCGAAACCAAGCTCGACATCGCGTCTTTCATCTTGTCCAATAAACCCGGTGAAGACTGCGGCTGCTGTCCATTTTGCGGTCCTGATTGGGGTTGACCACCGGGTGGCGGCGCGCCCATCGGCGACGGTTGATTGTTGCCTGCCTGCTGGGCGTCGGGATTGCCGTTGTTCTGTTTGCCGTTTTCACCGTTTGGAGGCTGGTCGCCGTTTGCGGCATCCATCTTCTGTGTCTTGGAAGATTGGCCCCCGTTCGGGTCGCTCGATGCAGCGTCTGAACCGTTGGGGTTCTTGACGCCCAGCACTTCGTTCATCCGGGGGTCATCCGGCTTCTCACTGCGCGCTTCCTGGTTCTCGGCCGCCGCGTCAAGCTGGTTGTGATCGCCCGGCTCAGAGCTCGGCGAGAGCAGGCGTTTCTCCATCGCGGCGAGAACATTCCCGAGTTGCGGCAAGGGGATCAGCGCCTTCTTCAGATCGAGGCTGCGGTCAACCAGGTATCTGATTCCAAACAGGCCGACTACGACTGCGAACAACGCTCCGGCCACTGCCCACGTTCGCTGGCCGGTCACCGGGAAAGCGGGCGCTGGGTCAGCAGCCGCAGCAATCGCCTCCGCTTGAGCCACCTGGGTGCGCGCCATTCTTCCGGCTTCCGTCGTAGGTACTGCGATCGCCGGGTGGGTAGCGCCGTAGCGTAAAAACCACGCTGTTGAGATGGTGTCGTGAAGATCCAGCCGAACGTCGAGGATCTGAGCAACACGGTATGGCGGGATAGCTCGCCGTCGAAACCGGACCCAGCCTGCCGCCAGTCCGCCGAACAGCAACGGTAGCAGCCAATACCACTTCAGGATCTGTGTGCCCGCGAGCAACATCAGCGCGCCGCCGGCACAGACCAGGATCGCGCAAACCGCAAATTGCTCACCCGCGAGGATCAGTAGATGACGCTTACGCGCATCTCGGACCAGGGAGTCTACCTGATTGGCTTGGTTGACATGAAATCCGGGCAACGAGTCGTCCGCCTGCCCAATTATCCCATGCTGCGAAAGGCCGTCCGCGTCAGCAAAGTTTGTCTCGCGGGATTGCACCTGCGATCGCGGCGTCACGTTACCATACAGAGATAGGAATGCTTCGCTTTGAAACGGCCGGGGAATCGCACGGCGAGTGCCTCGTAGCCACCCTCACCGGCTTGCCCGCCGGGATACCAGTTTCACTGCCATATTTGAACCGCCAGCTGTGGCGGCGGCAGCAAGGCTTCGGCCGTGGCGGGCGCATGAAGATTGAGACGGACCGCGTTCATATTGTTTCCGGCATCCGCTACTCGCAGACCATTGGCTCGCCGATCGCTATTCTGCTGGCAAACCAGGATTGGAAAAATTGGGCGGATACACTCCCCGTCGAGGCTCCGCAGGAAGTCGCCGTTGAGGCTTCAAACGGTAGCCCATCAGCCGCGCCGGTCAGCAACCGGCCGGTCAATCGGCCGCGGCCGGGCCATGCGGATCTGGCCGGCGCTATCAAGTACAACCTCCCCGAAGCGCGTTACATTCTGGAGCGGGCGAGCGCCCGCGAAACGACTGCGCGTGTTGCCGTAGGCGCCCTGGCCAAGACGTTTCTTGCCGAGTTCGGCATCGGCGTGTTGAGTCATGTCGTCGCCGTCGGGCCGGTACGTCTTAAGCGACTGGCGCTGTGGGAAGAGTTGGTAGCGCTGAGCGAAAAAGACGAGGTTCTGTTGGGTTGCGTCAATCCGGAAACCGAGGCCGACATGAAGGCGGTGGTCGACCAGGCCTACCGCACAGGCGATACCGTCGGGGGTATCTTTGAAGTAGTCGCACATGGCTTGCCGGCCGGCCTGGGATCGCATATCGCATGGGACACCCGGCTCGACGGCAGACTCGCTCAAGCCATCGTTTCCATTCAGGCTGTTAAAGGGGCGGAAATCGGTTATGCGGAGGAAGGCGCCGCTTCGTTTGGCTCTGCCGTGCAGGACACAATTCACTATCGTAAAGAGGAGCGGGAGTTCTATCGCGGCTCCAATCGCGCAGGCGGTCTGGAAGGCGGCATCACGAATGGCCAAGACCTGGTGGTCCGCGGATTCCTCAAGCCGATTTCGACACTCCGTCGACCGCTGGAGTCCGTCGATTTGGAAACGCGTGATCCGGCTCTGGCAGCCTATGAGCGTAGTGATGTCGCGGTTGTGCCGGCGGCCGGCGTCATCGGGGAGGCGATGGTCGCGCTGATACTGGCGCAGGCTTTCCTCGAAAAATTCGGCGGCGATTCGCTGGTGGAAACGAAACGAAACTACGATAGCTATCTTGCGCAGGTTAAGAGTTACTAGATGATTCGGAAGATTGTGAAATATGGCGATCCCGTCCTTGAACAGGTCGCCGAACCAATTACGGAGTTCGACACGCCGGAGCTACTCGCTTTGATCGCGGATATGTGGGACACCATGTACGCCGCGAAGGGTCTGGGACTCGCCGCGCCCCAGATCGGCCTAGGCCGGCGATTGACTGTCATCGATACTTCGCAGGGAGAAGATGAATCGCGGAAGTTCATTCTCATCAACCCGGAAATCATCCGAAAAGACGGCACGCAAATCGGCGAAGAAGGTTGCCTGAGCATTCCTGGTTTTCGGGAACAGGTCAAGCGGGCAAATAAGGTGCGCATCCGGGCTCACAACGAAAAGGGGCACGTTGTCGAGCACGAGGGCGAGGAGTTGCTGGCGCGCGCCATGCAACATGAGATTGATCACCTCAACGGCATTCTCTTCATCAAGCACGTCAGCACGTTGAAGCGGGATTTGATCCGCCGCAAGATTCGCAAACTACAGAAAGCCGGTGAATGGGATTGATCTGACGCTTTAGCAGGCTGCTGAAAACCACCGAAAACCGCTCCCTGACGGTCACGGCTCCGAAGTAACTGTATTTTCAGCAACGTCCTAGGCGCCGACAGTTCCATCCAGACCCCATGCGCGTTGTTTTCCTCGGTACGCCCCAGTTCGCCGTGCCTACCCTCGAAGCGCTACTCTCCGCGGGGCATGCCATTTCTGCTGTCTTCACCCAGCCGGACAGACCGAAAGGGCGTGGGAAAGAACTTGCCGAGTCTCCCGTCAAGCGAGCTGCTATGTTTCACGGGCTCTCCGTGCTCCAGCCGGAACGGATCAGGCGGCCCGAGAATGTCGACCTTCTGCGCAAGATCAATCCCGATGCGATGGTAGTGGTCGGCTACGGGCAGATCATTCCTCAAAGCATCATCGACATTCCGCAGCACGGCATTCTGAATGTCCATGCTTCATTGCTTCCCAAGTATCGGGGTGCAGCTCCTATTCAATGGGCTATTGCTAACGGCGAGACCGTCACCGGTGTCACGATCATGCGTATTGACGCCGGCCTCGACACCGGTGACATGCTGCTACACGAGTCCACGCCAATCGGCGACGACGAGACTTCTCCTGAGCTAGGGGCCAGACTCGCGGTTTCGGGAGCTTCGCTACTTGTGCGCGCTTTAGCCGACGTCGAGTCTGGCCGAAGTGTTGCCGTCAAACAAAATGACGCCGAAGCGTCACTGGCCCCAATCTTGAAAAAAGAAGACGGCCTGATCGATTGGTCCCGATCCGCCTCGCAGATTTACAACCGACTCCGCGGCTTCACACCCTGGCCGGGCATCTACACTTTTTTTCGAGGCCAGACGTTTCAGATTGCGAGCGCCCGTGTGGCGAGCTCCACTCCTAGTCTGACGGCAGCGACACTTTATCCGGAACAGAAGCGTCTATTCGTGGGATGTGGACACAGTTCGGCGGTCGAACTGTTAGAGGTTCAATTGCCGGGTAAGAAGCGAATGCCGGTGGAAGCTTTTCTGAACGGTTATCATCTGACAAAGAACGAAGTTTTGGGAGTTCGCTCGGAGGAGATGCAAAGTTGAAACTTCCTGTCGGCTACCGTTATG
>JBAUOG010000286.1:0-35935 GCA_049579625.1 Bryobacteraceae bacterium | reverse complement strand
ATCGATTGAGGGAGTCGTACAGATAGGTGACGGTTTCGCCGCTACCGTTGTCTTTGATGGATTGGACGCGGCCGTTGTTCTGGGTGGCGGAGTAGTTGTATTGGAAGCTGTAGGAACCGCTGACCAGCGTGGCGAGTTGCAGGTTCGCGTTGTAAGTACTGGTTTCGGTGAAGGTGGATGTGGTTAGGGACAGAATCTGATTGGCGGGACTGTAGGTCACGCCGGAGACCAGCGTGTTGTTGTTCTGGTCAGTCATGGTGTTGAGACGCGACATGGCGTCGCGGCCGAAGGTATAAGTCGCCGCCGGTGCGCCCCAGGTCGTGGTGTTCGCGACCGGATAGGCGACGCTGTATAAGGTCCCGTCGTTGTTGTACAAGTAGGTAGCAATGAGGGCGCCCTGATTGAGCGGATTGTTACCGTCCAGCCCGATTCCCTTTGCCGCGACGTCTCCGGTTTGGGTGTAGTTGTAGCCTTCCTGAACAGAATGGGAACCAACCGTATAGGAGATTGAGCTCACGCGCCCCAGCGTATAGGTGGAGTCGTAACTGGAGCCGTAGGAGTAAGTGGTGCTTTGTCCGGGCGCGGTGATCTTGGTGACGCGGCCGTAGCTATCGTAGGTGAATTTCTTTTGCTGGCTCTTGGCGTCGGTCACGGTGGCGACGGTTCCGTCGGTGTTGTAAGTATAGGTCACGGTGCCCGCTTCGGGGCTGGTTTTGCTGGTGAGGCGCAGGGTGGTCGGGTCGTCGGCCCAGGTTCGGGTTTGGGTGACGGGGGCGCTGCTTACGGTACGAGTCATGGAAACCTTCGTCAGGTGGCCGACCAGATCGAAGGTGTAGGTGGTGACGTGGTTGGAATCCGTTCCGGGCCCCTGTTCCACGACCTGGGTTAGTTCGCCGAAGGCGTCCATGGTGTACTGCTTCCATTTTCCCGCGGCATCGGTGACCGTCACGACGTTGCCCTGGTAGCTGTAGCTGGTCTTTGAGTTGCCATCCGGCGCGACGGTGGTTAGCGTGCGGCCAATGGCGTCATAGGTGTTCTTGGTGTAGGCAGGCGCAGCGGGCGATACATACGGCGTGCTGGTCCAGTACGGTTTGCCAAGCGGCGTGCAGCCGCAAACATCATAGACCGTGTTGATGGAAGAGACGGTGGTGCTTCCGTATCCCGCGTCGACTTGGTAGGTCCGGCTCAGGCCATCGTAATAAGTTTTGGTCCAGTGGCCGTTGGTGGTGGCGGTTACCTGGGGCGCGGTGTTGCTGTAGGTGTAGGAGGTGATGGCGCCATAAGGCCCGGTGCTGGTTTTGGGGCGGCCGGTGGTGGAATCGTAGGCAGTTGAGGTGACGTCGCCGTTGGGCCCGGTGGACTGCGTGGGCGCGAAGAAGGTGCTCCAGCTCATTGACGTGCTGAGCGAGCTTGCGGTAGTAACGGCGGACGGCGCGGCGTAATTGGTCGTCGACGCCATGGTGGCGCTGCCGGAATGTGTGGAGGTGCCGTCGTCGGTGTAAATCAGATTCCCGCCGAGATCGTATTGGTAGTTTCGCACCTGGCCAGGGATGGTGGCTTGGCAGAGGCCGGCCCTGGGCCCGTTGGCGTCCGAGGGCTGGAGGCCTTGGAGCGTCAGGCCCGGCATGGGGGCGGGGTTCACGCAGCTTCCCCAGGTGTTCGAGGCGAGAGTCACCGTGTTGGTGCCGTCGGTGACTTGGCTGGTGAGGAGGCGGTTGAGTATGAACGTGGGCTCGACGCCATAGGTTCCGCCTGACATCGCGCCGAACGACGCATACGTGTTGTTGTAGGTTTTCGCGAGCGTCGGCGGACTTCCGAAGTTGTACAGCTTGGTCTGGGTGACATTGCCGTATTGATCGAGCGTTTGATCGACCTGCTTGGTAACGGCGTAGCTTTGTCCGGGATCGCTGATGTTCTGGATGCGGCTGATGTAGTTATCGCCGGCTGAATCCTGGGTCCAGGTGTAGTTGGTGAGCCGCGGCGTCGACGACGGCAACGTTTGTTGCTCGCTGTAGCTGGTGACGAGGCCTTCGGTGGAGTCCGTGTTCTGGCTGAAGGTCCAGATTTTGGTGGCGTTTGAGCTAGCGTCGACCAACGTTCTGCTCTGCGGAACGAATTCGCTGGCGCCGCCAGAATCCCGTGTCAATGTGTAGGAACGCACGCCCGGCGTGGAGCTCCAGTATATAAACCGGTTTGTCACCTCTCGAAGTGACCGGTTGTCCTCCAGGGTTTCCGTCCCGTACTGCCATCCGATGTAGCCGCCGTAGGGGTACGTGACTTGGGTCAACTCGCCGGAACCGGATGAATCGTAGGTGAACTGGGTGGACAGGCTCGTGTTGTTGTTGGTGACGCTGGCGAGGAAGTCGCCTGCGCCGAAGCTGGGATTGGGAGGGTAGGGCGAGTGGACAATGGTTTGGGCCGTGTTGTAAGCAAAGGTGAACGACTCGCCGCTTCGGATCGAGTTCGACAGAGAGGTGACGATCTTGTGTCCCGAGAAAGGAGATTGGGTATAGGTCAGGGTATAGGCAGGTGCACCACGTGTGTCGGTGATGGAGGTGATTCTCCCGCTGGAGTTCGGGATGCCAAGGCCGGCCGCAGCGTCATAGGCAATGACCACCTGGCTGCCATTTGAATCCTCAATGATGGTGGGATACATCATGCCGGCATCCGCTTCGGTGCTGTACGAAACGCAGTCCATGAGCCAGAACGAGCCGTCGCGGAAACGGAGAATGTTTATAGTGCTGTCGAACCAGACGTAGATACTTTCCTTTGACGACCAGATGCCGTTGTTGTTCTGGTCGAGACGGTAGGTAGCGCCCGTTGCGTCCTTGAACTCGTAGTGGTGGACGGTGGTGGAGTTCGACCAGTATGTGGCGAGAGAGCCGAACTGCAGATTCCAGCCGAAGCCCACCGCGGTGTTTTCATTCAGGTTCCAGGTATAGGTGCTCTGATCGAGCCGCCAGTTCTGCGCGTTGTAACTGAGCGAGAGCGGAACGCTCCAGCCGCGGCCCTGCGCCTGCACGAGCGGGTAACTGAAGTTCAGATTGCCGGAGCGAACGTCGATCTGCTCACCCATGCCGCCCCAGTAAGAGCCGGTGGGGCGAAGGCCGACCTGGCGGTTGTCGATGGACCCGGAGGGCGGCGTGGTGGTCGTGAACTGATAGGCCGACGAGCTTACGTGGTGCCAAGTGCTGGCGTAAACAACACCAACTACGGCACACCTGGGTCTTGGCTGCGTGTTCGCAGGGCAGGTAGTGGCGGCCTTCCGTCGGCTTTGGCGCGTATCCGCTTGCTCACGCGGCGCGGTTCAGTGCTGGAGGTTTCAGACTGCGCTCAGCTCAACCGTGCGACAGCTTCATCCGGTCAAGAATTAGGAACAGCGGGACAGCGACGATGGCGTTCAGGACTCCGTGGATCAGGGCGTCCTGTGGATCGAAGGGGATCAACTGGCCCAGCAGGGCTCGCTGCATGACCCAAAAGAAGAAGGCGTTGAAGAAATAAAAGAAGAAGCTCAGGATGAAGCGAATGAAGACGTTCTCGACATCGAAGCGTAGGCTGACCGAGGCGGCGAAGTAACCCACCAGCGTCTTGGCGATGCCGTTCATGCCCAGGGGTAGCGTCGTGGGCGCGAGTGAATCCTCCAACAATCCTACAAACGCACCGAAGAGCAGGGAGGCGACCTGGTTACGGCGCATGAGGCCAAAGTAAACCGTCAGGAGCAGCGGCAGCTCCAGAAACCGGGTATTCGGTATCAGGCGCTGAATGTAGACGCGGGAGAGGATCGCTAGCAGAGTGATCAGCGCGAGCGCGACCACCTGGAAGCGGCTGAACCAACTCTCGCGAGGGGGCTTTTTGAGGAGTTCGCCGTCGAAATCGTTCATTGAGTTGGGGCAACCTGCGACGGCGCAGACTGTTTCTGAGGAGGTGGCGTGACCGGTGGCTTGGGGCGTGGCGCGCCGAGCGGCAGCACAGGGCCGCTGGGTTTGGGAACCGGCTTCTGAACAGTGCCGGCGGCCGGTTCCGAGGCCGGGCGCGCGCCAAGGATATCCGGCTTCTTGACGACTGTAGGTTGAGTGGGCGCCGCCTGGTTCGGAGTGGGCTTGATGGCGGCCTTATCCACATTGGGAGGGGGGTCGGTCTTCTCAGCCGCCGGCTTGGGGGCCGTGTCAACTGCGGTCGTTGCCGCTGTCTGGCTTGGACCTTTGCCCTGCGGGGACGCATTGAAATTGGGCAGGTTCGAAAGGTAGCCGCCGTAGACGTGGTTTTGCTGCTGTCCCAACTCCTGATATTTCTGTTTGATCTTGTCCGCCTCGGTCTGCATTTTCACAGTTTGCTGATCAGGCGTGCCATCACCGGGTGGCGGAGGCAGCATGCGGGTCAAGCCGGTTCCGGTGGGCACGTCAGGGATCTGCTGGTGAACTCCTTCGAGCACCACCAGAACCTCCTCCGCGCCACCCGGCGCACCGCTGAGGTTCAGATGGACTTCCTTCATGAGCTGGCCGGGACGGGCCGAGGCAACGGTTCCTACGGGAAAGCCCTTTGGGAAAACGCGGTCTTCGCCGGAGGTATAAAACCATTCGCCCACATCGACTTTTTCTTCGTTTTGGATGTAGTCGACGGTGCACTGGCTGCCGCTCTTGCAGTTCAGGGCGCCGTGGGTGTGTGACTTCTGGGACTCCACACCAACCGAGAAGGTTGGGTCGGTGACCAGCAGCACCTGAGACGCCAACGGATAGACGGCGATTACCTTGCCTACAATGCCATCCGGCGTCACGACGGCCATGCCTTTTTCAATGCCGCTCGTTGAGCCACGGTCGATGAACACGGCGCGGGCGGTGGATACGGTGCTATTGCCGGTGACACGGGAGGCGACGGTTTTGGAAGGCGTGCGGTGCTGAAACGCGGCCAGGGCGCGAGCCCGGTCAGCGGTAGAGAGTTCGTTCCGGTAGTAGATGTTTTCCATCTTCAGCCGGCTGTTGTCCTCGCGCAACTTCCTATTCTGTTCGCGCACATCGAGCAGGATGAAGTAGTCTTCCAGGAAGCCGATGGTATTGCGCCGAACCGCCTCGACGATGCCGGCAACGGGTGTGACTGTCGTCACCGCCCACACGCGGATCAGTCGAACGTCCTGGCTGGTTTTTACCTGCCAGGCAAGCAGCAACAGTTGCGCCACAATCACGATCACGAGAACCGTGAGGTTGCGGAAGCGACTGAGCAAAGCTTCCATCGGGACGTTTCGGTGAGACAGTCCGCCCATACCTCTACTCTAGCGGTGGATGGCTGGGCGAAGCACGCCGAAAACCCACACACGGCGATGGCGCAGTTCTATTCAATCGCGATGCGGCGCAAGAGTCTGAAGTCAGTGAGCATCTTGCCTGTTCCGAGAACGACTGAGGCAAGCGGGTCTTCAGCAATGGAGACCGGCAAACCGGTTTCTTCCCGGATGCGGCGGTCGAGATTCTTTAGCATTGCCCCACCACCCGTCAGAACGATGCCCTTGTCGCTGATATCGGCGCTTAGTTCGGGGGGCGTGCGTTCGAGAGCCACGCGAATGGCGTTCACGATGGTGGCCACGCATTCACCCAAAGCTTCGCGGATCTCGCTGTCCTCGATGGTGATGGTTTTAGGCACTCCCTCGATCAGGTTGCGGCCCTTGATCTCCATGGTGAGGGGGCGGTCCAGCGGGTAGGCCGAGCCGACAGTGATCTTGATCATCTCGGCGGTCCGCTCGCCGATCAGCAGATTGTACTTACGCTTCAGATATTGCATGATGGCATCGTCCATCTCATTGCCCGCGACTCGCACGGAGCGCGAATAGACGATGCCCGAAAGTGAGATCACGGCGACGTCCGTGGTGCCGCCGCCGATATCGACCACCATGTTGCCGGAGGGCTCGGTGATAGGGAGGCCGGCGCCGATGGCAGCGACCATGGCCTGTTCAACCAGGTGCACTTCACTGGCCTTGGCGCGGTACGCGGAGTCGATGACCGCGCGCTTTTCCACCTGAGTGATTTCACTCGGCACGCCGATAACGATGCGTGGATGAACCAGCATCTTGCGGCCGTGCGCTTTCTGAATGAAGTAATTCAGCATGCGCTCGGTCACTTTAAAGTCGGCGATGACACCGTCCTTCATGGGACGGATAGCCACGATGTTGCCGGGTGTGCGGCCGACCATTTCTTTGGCTTCTTTTCCGACTGCTTCCACCTCGCCGTTGTTCTTGTTGATGGCGACGATGGATGGTTCGTTGACAACAATGCCCTTGCCCTTGGCGTAGACCAACGTGTTGGCCGTGCCAAGGTCAATGGCGAGATCGGAGGAGATAAGGCTAAAAATAGAGCGGAAATTCATGAACGTCGATAAACCTTCGTTTGATGGCGACCGCACGGCCCTCTTGTCTAACAACCTCCGAAAGCGGGGGAACGGAAGACCGGCGGAGAAGCCCGCGGAGAAAAGGATGCCGCTGGATACTCGATCCAGACTGGCCCCACAGTCACTTGTGAGCGTAACATAGGAAGAATACCTGGTATAGACCCAGCCGAAAGAAACCTATTTGTTTTCAAGTAATTGCGAAATTAAGACAGCGCACGCGGGTGCTAAGGCTGAGCCGCAAGGCCGGGCGGGCAGAGTGACGCGGCGCTCCGTGCTGGCTGGTGGCGTTGGCTCACTGGGGCTGTTTGCGCTGGCCTGTGCAGCCAAGAAAGGGACGGGGTACCCCGGATACATACTGGTGGCGGCAGCCGGGGATCACGCGATCAACGCGGTGGATTTAAACGTATTCCGCCTGACCCACCGGATTGAGTTGAACGCTGCACCATCCGGGGTGCTCACCGGATCTACGCCAGCGCTCGCCGTGGCCGTGACGGCTACCAACGGAACGCTGCATATGATCGACACGGCGAGTCTTTCCAAGACCGGATCCATTCGAATTGCGGACGATGTAGCACGGATACAACTGTTGCCGGACGGAAAACAAGCGGCCGCGATTTCGCGCTCCGGACGACAGCTGATAATTACGGATCTGGCCGCGCGGAAAGTGGTGAAGCGGTTCCGACTGAGTGCGGTTCCGCAAGAAGTTGACGTCACGGGGTCGGACAGCAAAGAGATCCGGGTCGCCGTGTCATTTGGCGACAAGGGCTTGGTACAGCAGTTCAACCTGACCGCCGGCACGAGCCAGCAGCAGCAAGTCTCTGCATCCGTTGGCGCGCTGCGCTATCGCAAGGACGGACAACTGCTGTTTGTGGCCAATTATGACGGGAGATCGATCACCGTGCTGGATGGCGACCGGTTGGAAGTGGTGGCCGATCTGCCTGTGGCGATGAAGCCGGAGACACTATGTTTCTCGGCCGACCAAGGCCAGTTGTTCGTGGGCGGCACGGGGATGGATGCCTTGGCAATTGTGTTCGTCTACCAACCGCTGATTGTTGAACAGACAGTCCTGGCGGGCCAATCGCCGGGGGCAATGGCGACTTCGTCGACGCCACCTTTTCTCTTCGTCGCGAGCAAAACGGGCCCCGAGATCAACATTCTCAGCGTAACGACGCGCAAGGTAATTGCGGTGGTACAGGCAGGGCCCGGAACACGCCAGATTCTGATTACGCCGGACGATCAGTTTGCGCTGGTGTTGAACGAATACTCAGGCGACCTGGCGGTTATTCGCATTCCCATCATCGAGGCCAACCGGCTGCGATCGGGCTTGATTAATCGCACCAAGTCTGGCGCCTCGTTGCTGACCATGTTCCCGGTGGGCGATCAGCCCGTGGCGGCGGCAATCACGGCGATGGCATGACGACCGCGTAATCATGGCGAGGCGCAGGTTTTTCGTCCCGGAGATTCGGCGTGGAGCGGCGGAGCTGACAGGCGCTGATGCGGAGCACCTGGTCCGTGTGTTGCGTGCCGAGGTGGGGCAAGTCTACGAGATCTGCGATAACCGGGATGTCTACTTAGCGGAGATTGAGACGGCGCGAAAATCGCTGGTGGTCTTTCGATGCCAGGAGAAGCTGGCGGCCCCGGAGGCAGAGGCGGCATTCGTGCTGGTTCCGGCGCTCTTCAAGTTCGATCGTTTCGAATGGCTGATTGAGAAAGCAACGGAGCTGGGCGTGGCGAGGATACGGCCCTTTGAGGCAGTGCGGACAGAGCGAGGCCTGGCCGAGGCCGCGCAGAAACGCAGTGCGCGATGGGAACGGATTGCCGTTGAGGCGAGCCAGCAATCGCGACGCAATCGGTTGCCGGTAATTGAGGCGGTGGCAGCACTTACCGAAGCGCTTGCTGTCGATGCAAATGTGAAGCTGCTGCTGGATGAGGACGCCGGGACGATGCCGATTATTCAATGTGTTCCTGAGCGGAGATCGCCCAGCGATACCATCGCGCTGCTGTTAGGGCCGGAAGGCGGATGGGTTCCCGAAGAGCGCGCCAAGGCTGTGGCCGCGGATTGGGCGCCGGTCTCGCTGGGAAAAACCGTGCTCAGGGCAGAGACCGCAGGGGTTGCGGGGTTAGCAGTGGTGAATGCGCTGTGGGGCGGGTCAGGTTTCATGCGTTGATGAAATCCGCTTGCCGGCTCCGACGCAGAGAACTACGCGCGCGGTTCTGTGCCGCTGTGTGACGGCAGTGCTTAAATCAAGAAACATATGATTGCGCAAATCCGAGGCACGCTGCTCGAAAAACATCCGAACCAGGCCATCGTCGACGCTGCCGGAGTCGGCTACGACGTGCACATTCCTGTATCCACCTTTACGACTCTGCCCGATGTGGGAGCAACCGTCACGCTACGCATCTACACGCACGTCCGTGAAGATGCGCTGTTATTGTTCGGGTTCATCAGCAACGACGAAAAGCTGATCTTCGAGAAGCTCATTTCCGTGAGCGGTATTGGCCCGAAGTTGGCCATTACAGTTCTGTCCGGGCTTGCCACGCCGGAGCTGGTGACAGCGATCCGAGGTGGGGATATTCCGCGCCTGGTGCGCATTCCGGGTGTGGGAAAAAAGACGGCCGAGCGTATTGTGCTGGAGCTGAAAGAAAAGCTGCTGGATGTGGGAGCGGGCGATAGTAAGACGAGCGCGGCGGGCGCCGCACCCAGGTTGACTGGCCTCGACCAGGATGTCTTCTCGGCGCTGGTTAATTTAGGATGCTCGCCGCCAACCGCGGAGGAAGCGATTCGCAAAGCGCGGGAAAAGGGCGCCGAAGAACGCTTTGAACCGCTGTTTCGGGCCGCGCTCGCGCTGGTGCGCTAAGGTGGGAATGCATGCGGCGAGATGGCATGGTTTCGCCTGCGCCTCAAGAGGACGACCGGCAGTTTGAAGCAGCACTTCGGCCGGCTCGCCTGAGCGAATTCGCAGGGCAGCCTCAAGTTCTAGAGAATCTATCGATCGCGATCGAAGCGGCCAAGCGCCGGGGCGAGGCGATGGATCACGTGTTGCTGTGCGGGCCGCCAGGCCTGGGCAAGACGACCCTGGCGGGCATCATTGCGCATGAGCTGGGTGCGGACCTGGATCAAACCGCCGGACCCGTCTTGCAGAAGAAGGTCGACCTCACCGGCATTCTGACGAACATCAAAGCCCGGCAGGTGTTTTTCATCGACGAGATCCACCGGCTGATGCCGGATATCGAAGAGATTCTCTACTCGGCCCTGGAGGACTTCCGGCTGGACATTCTGATTGGAAGCGGGCCGGGCGCGCGCACGCACAGCATGTCGATTCCCCGGTTCACAGCCGTCGGAGCGACCACGCGTCAAGGACTGCTGAGCGCTCCACTGCGAGGCCGCTTCGGGCTGGTGCTGCGGCTAGAGCCGTACGACGAGAAAACGTTGGCGGGCATTGTGGAGCGGTCTGCACGGCTGTTGTCGGTGAGGGTCACAGGCCAGGGCGCGCATGAGATTGCGAGGCGTGCTCGAGGAACACCCCGCATCGCAAACCGCCTGCTGCGGCGGGTTCGAGACTTTGCGCAAGTGCGGGCCAACGGCGAAATCGACAAGGACGTGGCGAAGGCCGCGCTCGATCTCCTGCAGGTGGATCATTTCGGCCTGGACGAGATTGACCGGAAAATCATGCTGACGGTCCTGGAGAAGTACGGCGGCGGCCCGGTGGGCCTAAGCACGATAGCGGCGTCGATCGATGAACAGCCCGACACGATTGAGGAAGTCTATGAGCCGTATCTGATGCAGCTCGGCTTTCTGGACCGCACGAACCGCGGGCGCATCGCGACACAAACGGCCTTCGATTATTTCAAGATTCCGCGGCGCAGTCGCAGCAATGACTTGCAGAGCCCGCTGTTCTCCTAGGCCAACACCGTGCCAGTGAAGCGGGCATTCCTGGCACTCGGATCAAATCTCGGCGACCGTCAAAAGAACCTGGAGTCCGCCATGGCGGCGCTCGAAACCGCCGGGGTCTGTATTCTCCAGCGATCGTCGTTCTACGAAACCGAGCCGCAGGACTTCAAAGATCAACCCTGGTTCCTGAATCTGGCGTTGGAAGTGGAAACGACTTGCTTCCCAATTCAACTACTGACGTTGTTGCAGAGAATTGAGCGCGAAATGGGTAGAGTACGAGGACGCGAAGCCGTGCCGAAGGGTCCGCGCACGATCGACCTCGATATCTTGCTCTATGGGAAGACAGTGCTGGATGTGCCGCACCTCACCATCCCCCATCCACGGATGTCGGAACGCCGCTTTGTGTTGGAACCTTTGCTGGAGATCGCTCCCGATCTGCGTCATCCGGTAACGGGCCGCTCGTTTTCGCGAGACCTGGCGCAGCTGACCGGACAGCGAACTAAGAAGTTGACGTGAACTCGGCGGCTCCGAACCTGCGCGAAAACCCGCGGAGAACCACGCGCGTAAGAAGCTGTAAAGAGCTCCGATTATGGGCGCGGGATAAACGCCAATGAACGCGGATTGTTGATTCACCGCGCGAGGTGAGCGCTCCCTCACGGTCGCGTCTCAGAAAGCTGAGGTTACAGCTCCCAACTATCCGCTTGCTGACGCGCGCGGTTCTGTGGGGGTGTGAGCGGTCGGCTCCTCAGCGTTGACGGCTCGGTTATCCGCTTGCTGATCGGGTCTGTGTGAAAACTCCAGCACTGAACCGCGCGCGTCAGCGAGCGGATTCGGGAAACCCCGCTTCGGGCGCTGCCAACAAACCGAGCCGTTGCATCGCAGCAGAGTAGAATACGGTTTCGCGTCATGAAGATCGCAGGCTGAAGCCTGCTCCTCAGCCGAGAGCGTGCCACGGTTGGCCACCGCCGAGGCTAGTGTGCGGAGAACAAACATGAAGAATGGCTTGAAAATCATTCCAAACTGCGAATTAGACTTTCTCTCTCTGGGCGGCCTGGTCTACCGTCTCGACCCAGGCTTGATTCCATTTCGCAAAGCCACCGAGTGCCAGATCCATGTCAGCGGCGGCGAGTTTAACGTGGCAGCAAATCTGTCGGATTGTTTCGGGATGAACACGGGCGTCGCCACGGCGATGGTCGGCTATCCGATCGGCGACCTGATCGCGGAACGCGTCAGGGCCATGGGCGTAAAGCCGTTTTACAAGCACTTCGAGCACGATGGCGTAACCGGCCCCAACATGGCCACCGTTTATAGCGACCGCGGGTATGGAGTGCGCGCGCCCGTGGTGTTCTACAACCGATCCAATGAAGCGGCGGCGCGTTTGAAGCCGGGCGATTTCGATTGGGGCGGAATCTTTGCGCGTGGCGTGCGATGGTTTCACAGCGGTGGGATCTTTGCCGCGCTGTCGGAGACCACAGCCGAGGTCATTATCGAAGGCATGCAGGCCGCGAAGGCCGCCGGCGCCATCGTCTCGTTCGATCTGAACTACCGCGAAAAGCTCTGGAATTTTTCAGGCGGCCATACGCGGGCGGTCGCGGTGATTGGGCAAATCCTGAACCACGTCGACGTTCTGGTGGGCAACGAGGAAGATCTGCAGAAGGGTCTTGGAATTCCTGGTCCGGAAGTTCACGCTACGTCGAAGCTGGATCCCAGTGCGTTCTTTCAGATGATTGATCGCGTGGTGGAGAAGCATCCGCAAATCAAGATTGTGGCGACCACCTTGCGCGAGGTGCACTCCACCAACCGGCACCGTTGGGGCTCGGTGGCGTGGATACAGGGCAAGACGCACGTGTCGCCGCAATGCGAACTGGATGTGCTCGACCGCGTCGGCGGCGGCGATGGCTTCGCAGCCGGATTCTTTTACGGGATTATGAAGGATGAATCTCCCGACGACGCGTTGCGGCTGGGCTGGGCGCATGGAGCGCTGCTGACGACATTCCCGGGCGACACCACCATGGCAACGCTGGAGCAGGTGAAGAGCTTAGCGAAGGGTGGGACGGCGAGGATACAGCGTTAGAGTTGGTTAGGATTAAGCGAGGGCACCTTGCAAACGCAATCCCAAACCCCCTTGCCGCTGCTTTTTCTCGTTCCCATATTCTGCTTCTACGAGTTATGGCGTTGGGGAGTGCGACGCGCGAATCGCGTTCTCTGATACGGGTGCGAGCCGAAAGGCTGATCAACGCAGAACTACTTGAGACCGCGAGCACACGACTCTCAGGTTGGGGCGAGAATGAGCTATGCCCTTAGGCGCTTCGCCGAAACAGATCCTTCAGTCAACCCCGCTCTTCGAAGCGTTGGACGAGGTGGAGTTGAACTCCCTGGCGGCGAGAGCCGGCATACGCACTTACGGGCAAGGCGAGGTTCTCTTTTCCGAAGGCGAGCCCTGCAAAGGACTCTACATCGTGATAACTGGCCGAGTTCGCATATACAAAACTTCGGCCGGTGGTCGCGAGCACGTTCTGAGTGTTGAAGGTGCTGGCGGCTCCATCGCCGAGTTACCCGTGTTCGATGGCGGAAACTATCCGGCCTCGGCATCGGCGGTAGAGGAATCAAGAGTCCTATTCATCTCGCGACCCGATCTCCGCGCGCTTTGCCTTGAGAAGCCGGAGGTTTCGCTCAAGCTTTTGCAGGTGGTTGGCAAGAGGCTACGGCGCCTGGTGGGAATCATTGAGGAACTATCCTTCACCACCGTCCGGCATCGCCTGATCTCTCTTCTGCTGCGGGAGGCGAGGGCACAGGGACAGCCGTCAGATAAAGGCGTGACGTTCTCGCTGAATGGCAGCCATCAGGAACTCGCCTCCCAGATCGGCACCGTGCGCGAGCTGGTATCGCGTAACCTCACCAGACTTCAGGCACAAGGCTTCATTGAGATGAATGGGCGAGAGATTACCATCCTGGACCCCGGCGGCCTCGAAGACGATCTTGCGGCGGTCGTCTAATTCCTAACCCTGTGACTTAGGTCACTGCGCTTCGGTTCTGTTCGCCTTAGCCTCGGGTTAGAGGCGAACAAATGACCACGACAACAGAAAAGACAGTCCGCGAAATCGCAATTGAAAACCCGGCAACCATTCGGGTATTTGAGACGTTGGGGATCGACTACTGCTGCGGTGGGAAACGCAGCCTGACCGATGCCTGTCTCCAGGCCGATGTTCCGATTGCGCAAGCTGTGGATCTGCTGGCGAATGCGGGCCGAGATACCGGCGAAGACAATGCCAACTCCTGGAACGACTCTCCGCTGCATGCGCTTACCGCGCACATTGTGACGAAGCACCATACCTTTGTCCGGCGGGAAACACCACGCATCGAGTCGCTGCTGCGAAAGGTCATCAGCCGTCACGGCGACACGCATCCGGAGGTTGTGCAGATCGAGGAATTGTTCCTTGCCATGTCGCAGGAACTGAACACCCACATGGCGAAGGAGGAGCAGATCCTCTTCCCTTATGTCGACAGAATGGAGACTGCGCTTCTCGCAGGAGAGCCGCTCCCGAAGACCTGCTTCGAATCGATCACAAGCCCCATTGCGAACATGATGGCGGACCATGAGGATGCGGGCGCTTTGCTGGCGAGCATCCGCGAGCTCTCCGATGGTTTCACGGCGCCTGCCGGTGCGTGCCCTAGTTATCGCGGCCTGTATCACAGTCTGGCGGAATTCGAGAGCGATCTCCACCGGCACGTCCATTTAGAGAACAACATCCTTTTCCCTCGCGCGGCGCAGATGGAAGCCGCGGCTGGGGTCGCTTGTGGAACCCGCGAAAGCCGTGGCGCCCCGGTTGCAAGTGGCGGTCAAGGCTTTCATCACAACCGGACTGTTCTTCATGTTGCTGCCGGGAACATTTCTCGGTGTCTGGAACCTCCTCTCCATCGGCAGCCGGCATGCACTGGAGCAACTCTCGCCCGCATGGGTTCAGGCGCACGGGCATGCGCAGGTGATCGGGTGGATTGGCACCTTCGTTCTTGGAATCGGTTTCCACTCACTTTCCGTCTCTGGCCACAAGAGCGATCCGGATACACAGCCGAAGCCGATGGAGCCATGGATGAAGTTGGTGGTGGGCGGCAGCTTTGGCTTCCTGCTGGCCCTGGTGCTGAACGTGGCGGCCACGCTCGACGCGTCGGTACGCGCGACCGGTCCGGCCATCAGTCACGCCATTGATCAGCGCATGCTGTTCGTGCCCGCATGGGCATTCCTGGCGCCCTCGGTTTGGGGGTTCAACGCCCGGTGGCTGCCCGCCTTTATCGGGCTGCGCTCAGCGGTAACTCTGTTCGCCACAAACCTCTTCGTTACCTTCGGGCGAAGTCGCGCACACGAGAGGCTCCCGGGAGAAATACGTCGCAACGCGAGCTGGGTGTACTGGACCGGGTCGGCGGCGATGGCTGCTCTTCCGAATTCCCTTGCGGGATTCTCACTGGATAACTGAGTTGTTTAAATCTCTTAGACTGGCGTAGCGTCTGCTGCGGGCCTGCTGTTCTAACCCACCGCCGTACTGCGAAATGTAATCATCAATGACGGGACGAAGGGCCAGGAGACGGCGGAAAATGGATAGAATCGCCTGGTAAAACCCTGCCAAGTCAAAGCGAGACTGGCCCACGAAGTACTTAAAGGGCTCATGCGGAATACTTTTGTCTGCATCGGCAGTGTACGAATTGGTGAATCCGTCCGGCAGGTATAGGCGAACCAAGTCCCTTAGGCCCTGGGCGTGCTTCCAGTTATGCGGTATGCGAAGCTCAACTGCCAAGTCTTCCGGTTGAGGATGAACGAAGGGGTTGCTGAATGTTATGAGGAGTGCAACCGGACTGGCATTGGGAAGTTCCCACTGCTTTGGAAACATCTGAACGGAAACGTAATTATCGTCGCCGTCCGTGGCAAATTCCTGCTTCCAGTCCTCAATCTTGCAATCCCGCTTGAGCACACCTGCAATCGAAACAAGAAACTGGCGGATTTGCCTCTCTAATGCCTCTGCTCCCTCAACTGAGCTTTGCGTGCCGGCTATCCTAACGGCGGGCGCCATGCTGCTTTGGGCTTTTGTAAAGAATAATCTTATTTGAGGCTTTTCCACCGAAACCAACCCTCTATGGTAGGAATAGCCGCCTTTTACCCGCCACGTCAATCAGGGGAACGCATCGCGAGTACTGGAGTACCCGTAGTATTCGACCGACATTTCCGCCGGCGTGCTGGATCTAGCTTCGTCGTGCCTATGGCTGCGCTTGCATCTCCTTGCTCACGCGCTCGGCCTGCTCCATCACGCGCAGAGTATTCTCGCCAAGAATCTTTCGGATATCGCTGTCGGAATAGCCTTTCCTTAGCAGCGCATCGGTGATCTTCGGAAGCTTGGAGCAATCTTCCATGCCGGCCGGCATATCGGCGCCATCGAAATCGGAGCCCAGGCCCACGTGATCCGAGCCCACTAGCTTCACGACATGGTCGATGTGGTCGACGATCCTCTCCCAACTCACCTGCGGCAGCTTGCCTTCGGCAATCAGTTTCTTTTGTAGCGTAGACATCTCGCGTGAAATGCACGCCTCATCGTTATTGCAGTTCTTAGTGACTTCACTTAAGTGCGCAACGGCTCCGCCGGTTTCGCGGTCGTAGGCGTCTTTATAGGCCTGGTCGATGAAGCTTCTTTCGTAATTGATCTGGATGACGCCGCCCTTGGCAGCTAGCGCCTTGATCATGTCGTCGTTCATGTCGCGGACGTGATCGCAAATCGCGCGGCAGGAGGAGTGGGACGCGATCAGAGGCGCCTTGCTCACCTCGAGCGCATCGTAGAACGTCTTATCACTGACGTGGGAAATATCCACCATCATGCCCTGCCGGTTCATTTCGCGGACAACGTCTTTACCAAAGTCCGTCAGTCCGTTGTGGGCGGGCTTGTCGGTGGAGGAATCCGCCCATTCGTCGTTATAGAAATGCGAAAGCGTCATGTAGCGCACTCCGAGGTCGGCGAAGATCCGCACGACGCGGATGTCGTTGCCAATCATGTGGCCGCCTTCAACACCCATCAACGCCGCGATTTTGCCTTGAGCGTGCGCGCGGCGGACGTCATCGGCGGTGAGCGCCAGCACCATGTCGTTGGAGTGCTTCTTGACGTTTTCGCGTACGGCGTCTATCTGATCGAGGGCCTTCTGAACGGCGGGCGGACCCATTATGCGCCCGTCGATCCAGATGGAGAAGAAGATGGCATTCATGCCGCCTTCCTTCATGCGAGGAATATCGACGTGGCCTTCGGGATTGCGCGCGCCTAGATCGTAATCCTTCGCGAAGAAGCGTTGCGTGGTGTCATCGTGCGTGTCGAGGACGATAGACGAGAAGTGTAGTTGGTGTGCTCGCTCGGAAATCTCGTCGCCGGCGGCGACGCGACTCAACAAAACTCCAGTGCTCACAACGGCAAACGCTACCATGATCCGTGTCCGGGGCATTTCTTTCTCCAGACAAGAATGATGGCATATCGCCGCGAATGATTTCGCGCCGTCTTAGGTGATCTTGTTCAGGTCGAGCTTCGCGTCCCACACTTCCTTCGAGTGCAGCAGCTGATCCCACGTCACTTCTTTGCCGGTGTAAATCGCGGTCCGCCCCAGCATGGCGCTCAGGCTCGATTCGATTCCCAATTCAGCCTGGTTGTGGAACTGGCCGCTCGTAATGCTCTGGATGAACGACTTGTGTTTCTCGCCGTCGGCGTCGCTGAGGTTATCGGCGAAGGTACCGGATGCGGAGAATCCGGCTCCTTCCTGCTTCGCCGGGGCAGTCCACTTCCAGGCATGCTCGCCAACAATCCCCAGGTTGCCGGAGTACGGCGAGGACGAACTCCCGAGCGTTCCAAAGAATCTCTCGTTGACGTCGAAATCGCACTTGCCGAACTGGGTCGAACTGAAGGACACATGAACGTCATCAGGATAGGTGAAAGACACCGAGGTATTACTCAGGCAGTTGTCGGGGCGGCCCTTGCCGCTGCCCACACCTGAGGCTTTCACGGGATGCCCTTTTAGTACCCAATTGCAGATGTCGATCGCGTGGATGTTCTGCTCCACGATGATGTCGCCGCTGAGCACTTTGTCGTGGATCCAGTTCCGAAGCCGGTACACGTCTTTCGGTGCGTCAGGATGCGGCGCGTCAATGTATGGGCAGTAATAGTAAGCGGCACCTGACGCGATCTCGCCCAAGTCGCCATTGTGGATGCGGCGAACCAACTCAACGAATGGCGGGGCGTTCCGGATCTGGAAGCCGACCTCCAGGCTGAGCTTGCCTCCGGCCTTCTCCCCGGCGATCCTAACGCGATGCGTGCCGGGCACGTCGACGGCTACCGGCTTCTCACAATAGACGTGCTTTCCGCCGTCCACAACAATCCCCAGATGTTCCGGATGGAAGTAGGGCGGCGTGGCAACGATGATGGCGTCCAGACCCTTGCTTGCGGCCATTTCATGGCATGCTTCCGGGCCGCGGAAAATGAGCTTGTCGTCGACGCCCGCGTGTCCCGCTTTGGTGGCGAGTTCGTTGAAGTGCGCTTTCGCGACCTGAAGTTGATCGTCGAACAGGTCGCCCAGTCCGACGACGTAGGCGCCGGCATTGGTCAGCATGCTTGAAGCGTCGGCCGTACCGCGGCCCCCACAACCGAGCAAGCCCACCCGGACCGCCGAGTTAGCCTGCGATCCGCGCACCAGGCCGGCATTAATGATGGTGAATGCCGCGGCGCCCAGGAAGGCGCGGCGGTTCAAGCCTTGACTCTCTTGTTGCATATTGCGACTCCTCGGCCAGCCAGATCAGACGAGTTCTAAAGCCTCAGACCCGTCGCGCTGGAGGCTCGACACACAAGTGTCGTCTGCGCCGATTCTATACCCATGGCCCACCTGGTTTCGCGTTAAGCTGTCGACATTGCTTAAGAAAGGAATCCGCTTGCTGACGCGCGCGGTTCAGTGCTGAAGGTTGCGAGCTCTCCGTGCAGAACAGAACCGCGAGCGTCAGCGGGCGGACACGTCGAGTCCCGCGTGCTGAGGCAGAGGCTCTACTCACACGGGGTTGCCGAACAGGGCGCACCGATGGCGTTCTACGAGGCTCATCCTCGCGTGCCCGAATGAATCTAATCGTGTCGCCCAAGGTTCCGCTTTGCTCACGCGCGCGGTTCACTACTGAAATCTGTTTGAAATGAGTTGCTAAGTCCCAGCGGTGAGGGATCAAAGGTAGATGGCTTTTCACCAACATCTGTCGCCAGCGACAGTTGGTGAACGTTTCACCCCGTGATTTAATTGAATGTTCTTTCTATCCACGAAGCGACCAGGTGAACATTCAATGACAATTTCCCGTAAACAGGGAATCTCTCTCGCAGCCTCACTTTTGATGATTGGTTTAGCTGGTTGTTCAGGCGAAAAGCCGGTGCGCGAGGCTGTCTCGCACAAAGATACGTACCAGCAGGCCTATGTGTATGGCTTTCCGATGATCGCCGCGTACAAAGCCATGTATCAGTTCAATGTGGACAAGTCGAATTCCCAATACAAAGGGCCGTTCAATCAGGTATTGAACGAAGCGCACGTGGCCACGCCGAAGGATACCGCCATCGTCACGCCCAATAGCGACACGCCGTACTCCATGCTTCAGGTGGATCTCCGGGCCGAGCCCATCGTCTTTTGCGTTCCCAAGGTTGAGAAGAGCCGCTACTACTCAGTGCAGCTGACGGATATGTATTCGTTCAACTATGGATACGTCGGAAGCCGTGCGACCGGCAACGATGCCGGTTGTTATATGATCGCTGGGCCCGGCTGGAAGGGCGAGACTCCTATAGGGATCAAGAAAGTATTTCCATCTGAAACGCAGTTTGGACTGGTGATTTTTCGCACGCAGTTGTTCAACCCTGCCGACATCAACAACGTCAAGAAGATTCAGGCCGGCTACACCGCTCAGCCGCTGTCGGCGTTTCTGAAGCAACCCGCGCCGTCCGCGCCTCCACCTCCGGATTTCCCGGCGTTCACCGAGGATGCCTTTAAGCTGGACTTCCCCAAGTACCTGAACTTCCTCTTGCAATTCTGTCCGCCGGTTCCGGCCGAGACCGAACTGCGGGCGAAATTTGCCGAGGTTGGGATCGAAGCGGGAAAGCCCTTCGATCCCAGTAAGCTTTCTGAAGCCCAAAAGGCAGAACTGGGACTCGGCGTTAAAGAAGGCTACGACTCCATCGAGAAGCAGCGCGACAACGTCGGGAAAAATATCAACGGTTGGGCGGTCAGTTCCGCATTCGGTGATCGAGAGTTTTATCACGGCGACTTCCTGCTTCGCGCCGCCGCTGCGCTGGCCGGGATTTACGGTAACGACGCGGTGGAGGCCATGTACCCGTTGGCCAAGAATGACGCCGCCGGCAGTCCGTTGGATGGCAGCAAGCACAACTATACGCTGACCTTTGCAGCAGGGCAATTTCCGCCGGTGAACGCCTTCTGGTCGATCACCATGTACGACGGTAAGACGCAGTTGCTCATCGAGAATCCGATCAATCGCTACCTGATCAATTCGCCGATGCTGCCCACCCTGAAGAAGAACCCGGACGGGTCGCTGACGATCTACATTCAGAAGGACGCCCCTTCGCCGGACAAGAAGGCGAATTGGCTGCCTGCGCCCGATGGCCCCATCTACATGGTGATGCGCCTGTACTGGCCGAAGGATACGCCGCCTTCCATCCTTCCGCCCGGTTCCGGTACTTGGCAGCCGCCAGCGATCCAGGTTGCGCAGTAGCTCACACAGGGCGCCGAAAGGCTAGGCTCGGGGTGCCGGCATCCAGGAGATATGCGCGTTTCCGGGGCATATCTGGGCGGCTTAGCTCAGATCGAGCCTGGTAGGGTGTGGGGCGTACCCAAGAGCACCGGGAAACCGCAACCCCGGTGCCGATAAAGAAAGGGCTCCCGTCGGCCAGCATCCGACATTTCGGAGCCGCCTCCGAGAATGTCGCAGTTCTCTCGCAGGCTCCAGGTCGTGGTTTCTACGCAACGGTTGCGTTTTCAGCGCATTGGAGAACGCCGCAGTGGTGGTGATCGGCTTGCTTGGAACCATGACAGCGGATAACCGCGTTGCAGTGGTCAGTTTGAAAAGGGATGGCCACGCTGTTATTGTGCAGCTAGCCGGAGAGACCGGCTGCGGTGGAACTTGAGAATTCCCTAAAGGAGGAATCATGTCGGGCAAGCTGGAGACGTCGCGGTATCTGTCAGTCTTAAGTTGGCTCTCCGAAGCCTCGCACCGGAGTGCGATGGCGGCCAACGTGTGCGTGGACTGCCAGCCATCTTCCGAGCGGAATAGGATCGCTTCAATAGGGGGATTGCAATGACAGCAGCACCAGATCATCCCGGCCGCGCCCGCTTCCCGATCCTTCAGGGGGTGCTACCGATCACCACCGCCCAGATACCGGCCGAAATCCTCGCGGGTATCACGCTTGCCGCGATCGCCGTCCCCGAGGTGATGGGCTACACAAAGATCGCCGGCACGCCTTTGATCACGGGTCTCTACACGATGCTCATCCCCACGGCGCTGTTCGCCTTGTTCGGCTCCTCACGGCACCTGGTGGTGGGCGCCGATTCGGCGACGGCGGCGATCCTTGCCGGCGCCATGGTGGGAATCGCCGCCATCGGTTCCGACCAATACATGGCGCTGGCTGGCTTGCTTGCGTTGATGGCCGCGGCTTTCTTAATACTGGCGCGCCTGATGCGCCTGGGATTTCTGGCGGACTTCCTCTCGCGCACCGCGTTGATCGGTTTCCTGACCGGGGTCGGCGTTCAGGTCGCGCTGGGAGAACTCGGCGGTATGTTGGGTCTGAAGAGCAGCGGCCATGGCACCCTAGGAAAGTTGTGGAACAACCTTCAACAGCTGGGGCAGGTCAACAGCTACGAGCTAACGGTCGCGGTCTGCGTTTTGGTGATCATAGTCGGCTTCAAGAAGATCTCGAAGAAGATTCCGGGAGCTCTTATCGCAGCGATCGGCGCCATCGTCGTAAGTTGGGTGTTCGGACTCGACAAGCAAGTGCACGTGGTTGGAGCCGTTCCGAGTGGCCTGCCACATCTCGGTTTGCCCAAAGTGGACTGGAACTGGACAATCATGGCGACATTGCTTCCCACGGCGTTCGCCATGTTCGTGGTGATCCTAGCCCAGAGTGCGGCGACCGCCCGTGCCTTCGCCACGCGCTACGACGAGACTTTCAGCGAGAACACCGACCTTGTCGGCCTCGCCTTGGCCAATATTGGGGCCGGCCTGTCCGGCACCTTCGTCGTGAACGGCAGCCCAACTAAGACGCAAATCGTCGACGACGCTGGCGGTCGCAGCCAACTGTCGCTCCTGGTGATGTCGGCGATGGTAGGGCTGATCCTGCTCTTTCTGACCGGAGCGCTGACCTACTTGCCTGAAGCGGCCCTGTCGGCCATTGTGTTTCTGATTGGGGTCGGCTTGATCGATGTTGCTGGGATGCGGAAGGTCTTCGCTCAAAGACGAGGGGAGTTTTGGTTGGCACTGATTACCGCGTTGACGGTCGTGATCGTCGGTGTCGAGCAGGGGATACTGCTCGCCATCGTGTTATCGCTCATCGGTCACACCCGGTACGGGTATCGACCAAAGAACTCGGTGCTTCTGGCGAGCGAATCGGGCGGTTGGCAGCCGGTGCCAGTGGCGAAGGCCGCTTCGGCCGCACCCGGCCTTGTCATCTACCGATTCACACACAGCATCTACTACGCGAATTGCCAGCAGCTCGCGGACGAGATGTCATTTCTGGCAGACACGGCGGAGCCGCCCGTGCGCTGGCTCTGCATCGATGCGTCAGCCGTGGACGATGTCGACTATTCCGGGGCGGAGACCATCCGCTCGGTGTACGCGAAGTTGAAGGCGAGAGGAATAAGGCTCGTCGTTACCGAAATCATGGATGACCTCAATACCAGATCCCGCTACCGGTTCTGGGAGTTGATTGGCGAGGATGCCCACTACGGCAGGCTGAAGGACGTCGTGACGCACTACCGGCAGACGTTCAACATTGCGCCTCCACATAAGCACTCAGACCAGACTCCAGAGGAAGCTGATCGGGGCGCGTGATGCCAGTGTTGCTGAGAAGGACCCTGGTTCTCGGCGGGTTCTTTAGGAAACGTCTTGCGAAGTAGCACTTCGCGCATACTCAATCAGATCTAAACCTTGGGTTTCGGCCACGGTATGAAACTCGACGAGCGGCGGTCCAGTGCCAAATTCCATAAGGATGAGCAGGCGTTTATAGTGCTCTGAGCGTAGGTGCCGCAACAAGTCTTCCCGACTCCGCCATTGCGCTTCGTAGAAGAACGCGTCGAGGTCGCCGCCTTCCTGAAGAATCCGGCAAGTCACACAGCCGGACTGCACGGCGGTCGGTCCTGACCAGGCAGCAAGGGCCCGTCGGAATTGTTCGCGCTTTGCCGGCTTCACCGCGATGCGTACGCTCTCGATGATCACTTAGTCTGCCCTCGTGAAGTCGGGCGAACACCATTAGAAGCTGTCTAACAAGCTCACAAGGCCCGCCCTCTACAAAAGATTAAGAGCACGAAGCCTGCCGAACTCGGGGTGAAGAATGCGTTGAACCAAGGCTTGAGCCAGCAGCAATTTAGAGCGGCCGGCGCAAATGAGGAGCGGCCAAACCGCCGGCGGTCAGTCCGAGATTTCGGGCAGGCTCCGAAATCTCGGAGGCTATTTCTGCCGGGAGATGCCGAGCTTTTGCATCCGAGACTCGAGCGTGGTGGGCTTCACGTTCAGAATCTGGGCTGCGCCACCCTCCCCTCGAACGCGCCAGCCAACGGTCTCCAAGACGTGAAGAATGTGATTGCGCTCTACTTCTTCGAACGTCTGAGGGTAAGCACTCGCCGCAGCGGTTTCAACGGTTGGCAAAGTGCCTTGGAAAACTGTGTTCGTGCTTGTGATCAGAAAGCGTTCGATGACATTACGGAGTTCGCGGACGTTTCCCGGCCAATAGTAGCTCTTGAAAGCCTCCATCGTTGAAGCCTGAATGCTCTCGATGGACCGTCCCATTCGCTGGCTCAGTTCGTTCACGAAATGCCAGACCAGTGGCGGAATGTCCTCCCGCCGTTCGCGCAATGGCGGAATCGTGATAGGGAAGACGTTCAATCGAAAGAAAAGGTCCTCGCGGAACTTGCCTTCACGAACTGCCTTCAGTAAATCCCTACTGGTGGCTGCGATCACGCGGACGTCTATCTTAATAGTCTTGGGGCTGCCCAGTCGCTCGAATTCCCCTTCCTGGAGAACCCTCAGAAGTTTGGATTGCAACTCAATAGGCAACTCCCCAACTTCATCCAGAAGGATGGTCGAGCCGTGGGCCAACTCAAAGCGGCCCATTCCGCGGGTGAGTGCGCCAGTGAATGCGCCTTTCTCGCGCCCGAATAGTTCGCTCTCAATCAGGCTGGCGGGCAACACCGCGCAGTTCACTTTCACCATGACACGGTCTCTGCGGCGGCTCTGATCGTGGATGGCGCGAGCAATCAACTCCTTGCCAGTTCCCGTTTCGCCGAGCACGAGTACGGTGGATCCGGTAGACGCCACTTGTTCGACCTGCTTGAGGACGTGCCGAATGCCCGGTCCGTTGCCCACCACTTCTTTGTGATGGTTCTCGAGCTTCGCTTCCTCGCGGAGGTACACGTTCTCTTTCTCGAGCCGCCTCTTGAGCGATTCAATCTCGTTGTAGGCCTGGCGCAACTTTTCATCGGCGTGCGCCCGGGAGATCGCGTTGGCGAGAACCTGCGCGGCAATACCCAGCTGCTCCACGAGCGGCGCGGGCCAGTCGCGCTCCGCTCGCAACAAACTAAAAGCCAGTGCCCCGATCGTCTTACCCCCAGCGAGGAGCGGAAACACCACCGATGATTTTAGTCCACTCTGGAGAAGAGTCACCTTGTCGATCGCCGCCTCGTCCGGCAAGTCGTCTATCCGGGCAATCCTGATCGGGCGCCCACTCATCATCGTTCGAACGATCCAGGGAAGCTGCCGCCTCGACAAAGGCCCAGCGACGTTAAACCCCTCCGCAGCCCACGAATGCGTGACTATCAAATCGTCGCCTTCAATAGGTAGCTGGGCCAACATGCTGCGGTCCAATCCGAGCGTTTCACAAATCCGTTTCAAAGCTTCTACAATCTGGCCATCTAATTGGGTTGGGGGAAGGTTGATAAATGTGGTCAAAAGCCCGGCCATGACGGTTTCAAACTTCAACTGTTCTTCGAGCGCCAGCTCTGAAAGTTTTCGCTCGGTTATGTCATAGCATGAGTGGATATATCCCAGGAATTTTCCGCCGGGTTCAAATCTTGGCACGCCGCGGTCAACGACCCAACGGTAATGACCATCATGCTGCCGCAAGCGGTATTCCAGACTGAACTCTGATCGCGCGTCGAATCCCGCCGAGCAGGTTTCAAGACAACGGTTCAGGTCCACAGGATGGACCCTCGAGGTCCAGCCCTTGCCCAACTCCTCCTCGACCGTGCGGCCGGCAAAGGCAACCCAGCGCTGATTGAAAAAGTTGCACAATCCATCGGTACCGGTCATCCGGACCAAGCCAGGAGCCGAGCTCAGTTCCTCTGTGCGCTTGAGCTCAGTGATATCGCGGATAGCGGTCGAAACCAGCACACCATTTTCGGTCTCGAGAGGAGCCAAGCTAATTTCTATGGGGAACTCCTGGCCATCCCGGCGTTGTCCAATTAGCTCCAGTCCGGCTCCCATAGGCCGAGTATGGGGATTCGCACTGTACTGGGAGCGGTGCGCGACGTGGCCACTCCGAAACCGTTCGGGCATCAACTTCTCCACCGATTCGCCGATCAGTTCCTCGCGCCCGTATCCAAACATCTTTTCGGTTTGGCCATTGAGGAGCGCGATTCGGCCGTGTCGATCTACCAGCACCATCGCGTCAGGCGCAACCTCAAAGAACGTGGCAGCATCAACGCTTCCCAGCACCGCGCGGTTTGTGGCGATGGTCAAGGGAGACTCGGCTCCGGAACCCTGGGGCTGCTCAGAAACAGCTTGAGTCTGTGGGTCAGCGAGTCCGCTTGGTTGGGACTGTGCCTTCGAGGCCATTATTTTGCTGTCCTTTGCACCAGTCCGTCGGCGTGGTTTGACGGCTTATTGGGAGGGGCGCCAGGAGCGTTTTGCATGACCGTTTCCCTCTGAGATTTGCCGGTGTACGTGTATTATCCAAATGGAAATTATCCGCTCCGCCCCATCCCGCTCTGCGATGCCCGGTCGGACGCGAGTTAAGTTTATGTCACATCAGGGTATCAATAACGCTACGACATTTCGGGGCGCCTCCGAAATGTCGGGTAATCGCCGCCCACAACCAGCCCCCGATCATGCACAAAGGCTACGCTTTCAGTGTTTTGGCGGCACGTTGGATGTGGTGATCGATTTGCTTTGATTAATCCCGTCGAGAGGTGCGGGCAGCGATCCCAGTGGGCGATTGCGGCTGGGTTTCGCTGAATGATCGTCTGGGCACTGTGCTCAATCGCGTTTCTCACGCGGATCGGTTGACATGCCGGCAAATGCACCTTGCTCACCCTCTATTCGATCGCGACGAACCCCAAGTCAGTAGTTGGTCAATCAGGAGCATCTGAGTGCAATCTGCCATAGAGTTATCCAAGGGCGAAAAACGCAAGCTAGGCAGGGCGCTTCGGGAGAAGTGCCCGCGCACTTGTCAAGCCGAGTGGAAGCCTCGTTCGAAGTCGCAAGACATCGTTAAGCTACTGGAGGAATCGGACGCCGATCGAATTCTCGGCCTGATTCCGCTTAAGTATCAGAGGATGGCCGTGTCGCCCTTTACTTTTTTCCGCGGCGCAGCCATCCTACAGGCGCGAGACCTCGCGACGGCCCCGGTGTCGGGGATCAGTGTTCAGGCATGTGGCGATTGCCATTTGGCGAACTTTGGCGGCTTCGCCTCACCTGAACGGAAGTTGGTTTTCGACATCAACGACTTTGATGAGACCTTCCCTGGTGCATGGGAGTGGGACCTGAAGCGGCTGGGGGCAAGCTTAATTCTGGCGGCCCGGGATCGGAGTTTTTCCAAAAACACCGCAGACGATGTTGTTCGAGCGGCTGCGGCTTCCTACCGGAAACGCATGTCAGCGTTCGCCGAAATGGAAGTCCTCCAAAGATGGTATGCAGAAGTTAGCATTGGTGATCTAGAGGCGTATTTCCGGAAGGATCCAGCCATGTTAACTGGACTGTACGAGTCGCAAAAGCAGGCCCGTGCGCAAAGCTCCGATGCCGTCGTTCCCAAGCTAACGTCTATTGTGAACGGACGCCGTCAAATTAAGGACGATCCCCCAGTCCTGTTCCATTACCAAAAAAACGTGCAAGATTTCGAGCGGGAAAACCGGAACAACATGGAGCAATATCGGAAATCGTTGCCGGCCGATCGACTTGCGCTGTTCGAGCGCTATCAACTCCACGACACCGCGGTGAAGGTCGTTGGCGTCGGAAGCGTAGGGACGCGGTGCTATCTCGGACTGCTTTTCGCTGAAGCAGATGAACCGCTTTTCCTGCAAGGCAAGGAAGCGCGCCGGTCGGTGCTGGAGTCGCCACGCGGCAAGAGCCGCTTTGCGAATCAGGGTTTTCGGGTTGTGAACGGCCTGCGGCTGATGCAGGCGGCAAGCGACATATTCCTGGGCTGGTATCGCTCACGGCACGGGCACGATTACTATGTGCGCCAGTTCCGCGACATGAAGGTGTCCGCCGATCTCGAGAACTTCCGGCCCAGCATCCTCGTTGGGTATGCAACCATGTGCGGCTGGGCCTTGGCCCGGGCCCACGCCAAGGCGGGTGATGCTCCGATGATCGCTGGATATCTGGGATCCACGGATCGCTTCGATGACGCCATAGCCCGATACTCGGCGGCCTACGCTGACCAGGCGGAACGTGACTTTGCAACTTTCAAGGCAGCCATTCGTTCCGGCCGCCTGTCGACGGATGTGGAGAAGGATGCCGGCCTGGAGTTCGTGCCCTGAGCGTCTCGCATGTCTCAAAAGCTAACGCCCGTCTCCAAAACCACGCTGGGGCCTGTGAAGCCGACATTAAAGATGTAGGTCGTGAACTGCCACTTCTTATGGGACACTCCGAGCAGGAATCCGCGCTGGACATCGAGTGGCGTGTGGAAAGCCTTGGTGCGCTGCGCCACCAAGCCCACGCGAAACCAGTGCAGCGGCGAGTACGTAAGCTGCGGCCAACTATAGTAAAAGCTTCCAGAATGATCGGTGGTGTCGAAGACGTATTCGTTCGAGATGGAGATCTCAACCGTTTTATAGGTCAGTGAGGCTTCGAGGCCAGGCGAGATCCCGGTGGTTCGTCCGAACACGCCGCCGATCATTGGTGTGATGTTTAGGACCAACGTCTTGCCGGTGCTGAAGTTATAGCCGGCCCATAAAGACCCCGTCCTCAGGTTCTCGTAGTTGTAGCGTGCTTCTAAGTGAAGCCAATCGTGGTCCGCCGTGAACGTCGGGCTTGCGTAGCTGGTTCCGTCGGGGATGACATAGCCATCCAAAGTGATTGAGTACGCCCACGAGTTCTGAGCAGCGTCAGGCGATTTGGCGGGCGCGCTATTCGCTGTCCCTTGGGCTAACAAGCATCCACTTAGTAGAAACCCAACGGCGATGGCCGCGAGTTTTTGCGCCGCTTTCATTCCTTCGCACTCCAACTCATGCCGCTTATTGGGCTATCCGCCCAGCGCAATGGCGACGCCCACGAGACCTAAGCCAAGCAGCATCGCGCAACATCCCGCTAAATACGCATTGACGCCCGTGTATTTCCCCCACATCAGGCCGGTCACGAATAGCAATCCGATCAACACGGCATTCGAAACTCGAAGAGCGAAGCGCGGCTGTGTAGAAAAAATCAGAAACGGGATCACCGCCGGGATCACCGAAGCGACATCAATCGAGAAGATGGCAATCATCGAATAGAGGTCCTCTTTCAAGATGTGGGGCTCAGGTGCTTGGATCCGCAACATTATGGGCAAAATCGTCTGACAGATGCGCGTGCGTTCTTCTGGGCTTGTCTCCGGGTCAAGCAGCGGGTCGAGCTTGCCGCCAATCGTTGAGAATGCCGCGTCGTCAGCGGCGTTCGCGAGATCCATAAGGAAACGTCGACGCCGGTGGCGATCGGTTAAACTGCCCAAACCGTATAGCGCGCCATCGATGATGCCCCAAGCAATATTGCATCCGAGCGCGGCGACTAACAGGTCGTGCACTCCCTGCTTTTCTGCGCCCGACGTCAACCCGGCGATGAGGGTGAAGTCGAGCACCATGATCAAGCCGCAGAAAACCTCTTCCAACCGGTCCGTGGGAGCTAGATATCTCCGTAAGAAACGCCTTGGGCGCTGAAGAGAAGCCATTCCGATGCTCCTATCCTATGTCGAGGCTTAATCAACGGGCGTTTCGGGAGCACGCAGCTACTGCCTCGCCGCGGTCTACCCGGAAGCACAGCAGAGTGGAGCGTTCTGCAACAGAGACCTGTGCGGGCGATTCATTTGCGCCGGCGCTTGACGCGCAACTGGGCCAAGGAGCGAGCCAGCGAGGCATTGGTGGAGGCGACTTCTTCGTCTGAGAGTTTTTCTTTGAGCCGAGCTTCGGCGCGTTGCCGGGCTTCCTCGGCCTTGGCTTCGTCGATCCTGTCGGCTTGAACCGCCAGATCGGTGAGGATCGCGACGCGGGTGGCTGTGACTTCAATAAGTCCCCCGCCGGCCGCGAAGAGCGTATCATGGCCATCTTTACGCACGATGATTTCGCCCGGCACCATCTGCGTAATGAGAGGGACGTGTTGTGGGTAGACTCCGAACTGGCCGCTTACGCCTGGCATCGTGACCATCTCCACGTCGTCGGAGTACGCCGGACCCTCGGCGGTGACGATTTCAAGTTTTAACGTATCGGCCATGTTTCAGCTCGGTTTGACCTCGTCAATTCCGCCCTTCATGTAGAAGTCGCCTTCTGAGACGGCGTCGTGTTTGCCGTCGAGAATTTCCTTGAAGCCGCGCACCGTTTCGGCCACAGGAACTTGTTTGCCTTCAAGCCCGGAGAACACGGTCGCCACGCTGAAAGGTTGGCTCAGGAAGCGTTGAATCTTGCGCGCCCGAAGTACTGTTGTCTTGTCATCGGGCGACAGTTCGTCCATGCCGAGAATCGAAATGATGTCTTGCAGATCCTTGTAGCGCTGAAGTACGCTCTGCACGCGTCGCGCGACATCGTAGTGTTCCTGGCCGACAATTTCCGGCGCGAGTGCCCGGGAAGTGGAGGCGAGCGGATCAACCGCCGGGTAGATTCCCAACTCCGCGATTGAGCGCTCCAAAACCAGGGTGGCGTCCAAATGCGCGAACGTGGTGGCGGGCGCCGGATCGGTGAGGTCGTCGGCGGGTACGTACACCGCCTGGAACGAGGTGATCGAGCCTTTCTTGGTCGAGGTAATACGTTCCTGGAGCGTGCCCATTTCAGCAGCGAGAGTCGGCTGGTAACCGACGGCGCTCGCGGTGCGGCCGAGCAGCGCCGACACTTCGGACCCGGCCTGAGAAAACCGGAAAATGTTATCGATGAAAAGCAGCACATCCTGATTCTTCTCGTCGCGGAAATATTCGGTCATCGCGAGGCCGGCTAGGGCCACGCGGAGGCGCGCGCCGGGTGGCTCGTTCATTTGGCCGTACACGAGAGCGATTTTCGACGCGCCAAGGTCCTTCTGGTTGATGACGCCGGCCTCCGACATGTCTGTATAGAGATCATTGCCCTCCCGAGTGCGCTCGCCGACGCCGGCGAAGACGGACACGCCGCCATGGAGTTTAGCGATGTTATGGATCAGTTCCATGATGACGACCGTCTTGCCTACACCGGCACCACCAAACGCGCCGACCTTGCCGCCTTTCAGGAAGGGACAGATCAAATCGATGACCTTGATGCCGGTGGGCAGAACTTCGGCTGAAGTCGATTGGTCAACGAGTTTGGGCGCCGGACGGTGGATCGGGTAATACTTGTCTGCTGTGACCGGTCCGCGTTCGTCGACGGGCTTGCCGCAGACATTGAACACCCGCCCCATCACTCCAGCCCCCACGGGCACGGAAATGGGTTCGCCTGTATCGATAACCTCGTAGCCGCGTTTGAGACCTTCGGTGCCGGACATCGAGACAGTTCGGACCCAGTTATCACCGAGGTGCTGCTGCACTTCGAGTGTCAGGTTGATGGTCTCGTCCTCGACCTTGAATTCGACAGTTAACGCGTTGTAGATGGCCGGCCGGTTTTCGGTGAATTCAACATCCACGACCGGACCAGCAACTTGAACAATTTTGCCTTTATTCATCTTGCGCCCTTCCCTTAATCGTTGCCAAGCTGGCCGCCGGCAATTTCGAGCAGTTCCTTCGTGATATTGCCCTGCCGTAGTTTGTTGTACTCGAGCGTCAAATCCTTGATCAGGCCGTTGGCATTGTCAGTGGCGTTCTTCATGGCCACCATGCGGGCGCTCTGTTCACTGGCTTTGGCTTCCAACAAAGCCCGGTAGACGACGATGTGCAGGTAATTCCCCAGGAGATATGAGAGGACCACTTCCGGACTGGGCTCAAAGACGACCTCTGTGGTGTCGGCCGCCAAGTCCGCTTCAGACTCCGCGCCGGGAATCTTCAGCCCCTTGATTTCGCCAATCGGCAGAAACTCAATCGCACCGGCGTGCTGGGTCAGCGTGTTGATGAATTGCGTCGCGACGAGCTTCACTTCATCCACCTCGCCTTTCAAAAACAGGTTGCGAGCGAAGTTGGCAATCGGCCGGGCCTCTGCGAATCGAGGCGAGTCCGTGAAGGTAAACTCCGCCGCCAACTGCCGGCGTGTGCGCGCGACGAACTGCGCCGCCCGCTTGCCTGCCGTTATGAACACGGTTGTCGCCGGATCAAACTGCGCAGCCACACGAAATAGGTTGGTGTTGAGCGACCCGCACAACCCTTTGTCGGTGCCGATAAGGATCACCGCACGCTTGCGCACTTCACGTACTTCCAGCAGCGGGTGGGTGAATTCACCGGCGCGAGTGGTTGCGTAGCGCTGAATGCGATACATCAGTTGCGCGAACGGCCGCGTCATCAGCGTGTTCTGTTGCGCTTTGCGCATCTTCGACGCTGCCACCATTTGCATTGCGCGGGTGATCTGCGCGGTGCTGGTAATCGACTTGATCCGTCGGCGAAGTTCACGGGGGCTGAGCATATCTCACCTGTCCGGGTTCATTTCCAGGTCTGCTTGAATTCGTCAGCGGCTGCCTTCAAGTCCGCCTTCAACGGGTCGCTGATCGCCTTTTCCTTCGCGATCTTCGCGAGTAGCTCGGCTTTGCGCGTCGTGAAGTATTCCGTCAACTTGTTCTGGAACTCCTTGACCCGCGGGACGGGCACTTGATCGAGGTAACCGTTTTGCGCGGTCCAGATCACGAGCACCTGGATCTCAACCGGAATCGGATTGTACTGATTCTGCTTGAAAATCTCCATGATGCGTTTGCCGCGGTCGATCTGCGCCTGGGTCTTGGCATCCAGGTCCGAGCCGAACTGCGCGAACGCCGCCAGCTCCCGGAACTGTGCAAGTTCTCCTTTGAGATGCCCGGCCACTTGTTTCATGGCCTTGACCTGCGCCGCCGAGCCGACGCGCGAAACCGAGATGCCGACGTTGATAGCCGGCCGCACGCCCTGATAGAACAAATCGGTTTCGAGAAAGATCTGTCCGTCGGTAATCGAGATGACGTTGGTCGGGATGTACGCCGAAACGTCTCCGGCCTGCGTTTCAATGATGGGCATCGCCGTGAGCGAGCCGTTTCCATACTTCTCGCCGACTCGTGCAGCGCGTTCGAGCAACCGGCTGTGCAGGTAAAAAACGTCGCCGGGAAATGCCTCGCGGCCCGACGGCCGCTTTAGTAGGAGTGACACCTGGCGGTAGGCCACTGCTTGCTTGGATAGGTCGTCGTAAACAATCAAAGCGTCCATGCCGTTATCCATGAACCACTCGCCCATCGCCGCGCCGGCAAATGGCACGAGATACTGGTTGGCGGCAGAGTCTGAGGCCGGGGACGCGACAACAATCGTGTACGGCATCGCGCCGGATTCTTCCAAAACCGAGATGACCCGTGCGATGGTGGACTCCTTCTGCGCGATCGCAACGTAGATGCAGTAGAGAGGCCGGTAGTCCTTGTCGCCAGCCGCTTCGGCGGCCTTATTGAGCCGGGCCTGGCTAATGATCGTGTCGATGCAGATGGTTGTCTTACCGGTCGCGCGGTCGCCGATGATCAATTCGCGTTGACCGCGGCCAATCGGGATCATGGCATCGATCGCCATGATGCCGGTCTGAACCGGCTCGCTGACGGAGCGGCGCCGGATAATTCCGGGCGCGATTTTTTCCACCGGATAGTGCTTGTCGCTCTTGATCGGCCCTTTTCCATCGACCGGTGCGCCCAGCACGTCCACCACGCGACCCAGTAGACCCTTGCCCACGGGCACTAGCATAACCTTGCCGGTGGTACGGGCCTCGTCGCCTTGTTTGAGTTGCGTGTAGTCGCCAAGAACGACGACGCCGACCTCGGTCTCGTCGAGATTCAATGCCAGGCCGGTAATACCATTTCCGAGGTCGATCATCTCGTTGAGCATGGCGTCGGCGAGGCCTTCAATCTTGGCGACACCGTCGCCAATCTCGCGGATGACGCCCACGTTTTGTTTCGAAGTCGTCGCCTTCGCGCCCGCGATTTGCGCTTCAATTTCTTTCAGTAGGTCAGCCATCTTTACCTTCGTTCAAAAACTTCTCTCCAACGCTTCCAGCCCGGCCCGCACACTGCCGTCGTAAACATCGCATCCCACTTGAATCCGCATCCCGCCAATCAACTCGGGGCGTTGGGCGAAGGTGGTAGTCAACCCCGGTCCGTACCGTTGAGTCAATTCGGTTTGCACCATAGCCTGCAAATCGGCCGGTAACGGGGTCGCGCTTTCGACCGTCGCCGTGTGCAGGGCATAGTCGATTTTCACCAGCCGCAGAAAGTGCGTGAGGATGGGTGGGCAATCCCGTTCACCGCTTGCGACCACGCCTGCGACGACTTGCCGGACGCGGCTCTCATCGAGCAAGCCATTCACCAGACAAAGGCGGTACAGTTGTTTGGCCTCGCGTTTCGCATGTTTGGTGATCTTCATCGTTACGCCATAATCTGTTTGGAAGTTTCCTCGGCCAGGCGCCGCTGATCTTCCTCAGTCAGAATCTTGCCGGTGACCGTAGTCGTGGCCTGGACCACCAAGTTGCCGACCTCGCGTTTGAGTTCGGCGAGCATTCGATCGTGATCCTGCGCGGCCGCTTCGCGCGCCTTGGCCATGATCTGTTCGGCGGCTGCAATGGCCTTTGCGGTCTCCTGTTGTTGGACGCGGGCCGCCGCAGCCCGGGCGTCTTCGATGAATTGGGCGCCTTGGGTGTGTGCCTGTGCCAGCACTTCCTGGCGTTGGCTTTCGGTCTTGTCTAACTCCGCTTTGATTTTCTCGGCGTTGGCCAGACCTTGCCTTATTTGTTCACGCCGGAGTTCCAGCATCGCGAGGATGCGCTTGTAGGCGAAGCGGTAGAGGACAGCGCACAAGATGGAGAAGCTGATGATCTGCGCCACCAAATGCGGCCAGTCCACGCCGAAGGTCCGGGCGATCTGAGCGACCTGGCTGTCGCTCGCGTCGGCGGCCAATAGAATTAGTGCAATCAAGGTTTACGCCCTCCCGGGAGTTGCTACTTCACGAGGAACAAGGCGTAGAACACAATCGCTTCGGCGAAGGCGATGGCCAGAATCGCCTGGACCATAATCTTCGTGGACGCGCCGGGATTACGTCCCACCGCATCTGAAGCTCTCCCGCCGATCAAGCCCACGCCGATCGCCGCGCCCAACGCGGCCAAACCAACCGTGAGGTTGCCGCCTAATTCCGCTGCCAATAAGAGTGCCACCATACTTTGTACCTTTCTGTACTTTCCCGCCGGCTCCCGCGATTTGGACACGGTCAAGCCGGAGAAACTCATTGTTCAGTCTGTACTTCTGCCACCGGTGCCGCTTCCTCGTGCTGACAAACCAGCAGCGTGAACACAGCGCACAACAACATGAAAACCAGCGCCTGCACTAAGCCCACCAACAACTCCATGAAGTAAAAAGGAATGGGCAACAACCAGCCGAACCCGGGCTTTAGGCGAGCCATGGTGTCTAACATGGTCTCCCCGGCAAAGATGTTCCCGTAAAGACGAAAACTCAGGGAGATCGGCCGAAACAGGATGGAGACGAGCTCCAGGCAGCCGGATGCGAAAAACACGACAATCATCAGAACTCTCAGAAACCCGGTTGTGTCCCCCTTCGGCCCAAACTGTTCTTTTAGGAAACCGATCGGACCAAGTTCCCGCAACGCCCAGAAGATCCAACAAGCGAAAAAGATAAGGGACATGGCAAACGTCAGGTTAAGATCGGCGTTCGCGCCGCGGAACAGCGGTTGGTCAATTACGAAGCCCTGAGGCGTCTGCTGTCCCCAACCGATGGTGCCAACCCCGGGGATGAGGCCCAACCAGTTTGCCGACAAAATGAAAATGAAGATCGTCGCGAGAAACCAAAATGTCCGCTTAACCAGCTCCGGCCCGATGATGCTTTCCAAAAAGCCGTACAGACTTTCGACCAGCCATTCCAGAAGGTTCTGCGCGCCGCCAGGGACACTCTTCATGTTCCGGGTCGCGGCTCTGGCGAAGATGATCAAGCCGATCGCGACAACCCAACTGACGACCATTGAATTGGTGATGAAGCTCCCCAAACGGTCGATTTTGACTGCGGACTGCGGCAAGCCCTCAGACTCCGCGGCAAGCAGGGCGCCGGCAGGTAGCAAGATCGCCAACCACAACCATCGTTGTAGCGCCGTTCTCATTGGTCAGTACTTCTCCTCCACAAATCTTTTACCCGCGAGCGAAGCGTGGTCATCATACGCGTCTTTCATGGAGCGTTTCACCATCTTCACCTTCTCGTGCCGCACCTCCTTGTACGGGATCATGTTAAGAATATGGTTGAGACAGTTTAGCCGCGCGCGCTTCTTGTCGTCAGAGTGCAGGATGTACCACGGCGCATAACCGGTGTCGGTTGCGTTGAGCATCAAGTCGCGGGCACGAGAGTAGGCAAACCACCGCGCACGCGACTGCAGATCCATCGGGCTGAGCTTCCACTGTCGGATCGGTTCGTCGATGCGCGCTTGGAACCGGCGCTTCTGCTCCTCGGGACTGGACTCGAGCCAGATTTTGATGAGTTGGACGCCTCCGCCCACGATGTATTTCTCCAACAAGGGGAGGTGATCGAGGAAGATATCGTGCTCTTCCGGAGTACAGAAGCCCATTACATACTCGACGCCAAGGCGGTTGTACCAACTCCTGTCGAACACCACGATCTCACCCTTGGCCGGGAGATGCTGGGTGTATCGCTGCAGGTACAATTGGCCCTTCTCGCGGTCGGACGGAGCGGGCAAGGCGACCAGGCGGAAAACGCGCGGACTGACCCTGTCGGTGAGCGCCTTGATCGTCCCACCCTTGCCGGCAGCGTCTCGCCCTTCGAAGATGATGATGGCGCGGTATCCGGAGACCTTCACCCACTCTTGAAGAATGCACAGCTTCTCTTGAAGCTTGAGCAAC
>JBAUOG010000285.1:0-11239 GCA_049579625.1 Bryobacteraceae bacterium | reverse complement strand
CTTCCATGTCGGCCCGAATTCGCTAGAAAGGTGGCGTTCAACAAGCCTCACCATCTCCTCCCGGTCGATCTTCTGATCGTCTGGGATTCGGTCCTCGTACAACTTAAGAGCCTCTCTAATCGACTGTTCATTAGGTCTGAAACTCTCAATTCGTTCGACAACAAGCTCTGAAACAGCCGCTTTTAAGCTCGGGTCGTTGCGACCTAGCCCATCGAGGGCCTTGCGAATTCCCTCCGCGACGTCCTTGAATGCTTCATCGATGTTTTGCCAAGTTGTCACGGCCTTGCCGTTCTTCGGGAGTGCCTGGAGCTGATCGAAAAGGGCACCCTTCCAATCAACTGGGCGGAGGATCACGGGTATAACAAGGGCCTTCCCGGCACAGTGACGCTCCATGGCCCCTTTCACTTCAATTTCGTGGGAGTAATCCGATGCCAGGAAATCTGGGCTAACTAGCAGAAGTATCACGTCGGAGGTGTTGAGACGATCGTCAATAACTTGTGACCACGTCGCCCCAGCGGAGATTTGCCGATCATGCCACTCGGAGATGACACCCTTTCGTCTCAAAAGGGCAAGTTGCGTCTCCAGTCTGTCGCGTAGGCCCTCGTCTTCGTGGGCATATGAATAGAAAACTTTGGCAGGCATGAATTACGATCATAATACGGTGCTCACGCTAATGGCCCGGACCCAAACGTTTGGGTAAGGCTCTAGGTCTGCAAATCTCAGATGATGTGAGAATGCCACAATCTTCAATCCCTTTAACGTCTGCGCGGGCTGGCCGCGGTTCAGGGCGGATCGTGGGCTTATCTGGAATTGCGAGTAACTAATAAACGAGTGGCTCTAAAGAAGGCCAAAGAGTCGGGCTTACTCCGGCGGCAAAAAACTCCGAGCCCCGATTTCCGCGGCCCAAAGCGGTAGCTTGACCACTGCCACACGACCTGGGCTGTAATAATCCGATTCTGGAATTTATGCGGCCCACTGGATTCGCCCACCTGCGCACGCTCGCCGACTACTCTGCCTCGGTCATGGTCGTGGCTCTTAGCGCGGATGGACGGCGGGTCGTGTCCGCGTCGCGTGACAAAACGGTCAAGGTGTGGGATCTGTAGACCGGCGGGTTATTGCTACGTTCACCTGGACCCTACTGTACTTTCTTGTGCAACCGCAGGCACTCGCACGGTGGTGGCTGGCGACATTCCAGGTCGCTTTCACTTGTTGTCGCTGGAATTTGAGGGTTGAATCCTCCGCCCACGCCAAGCCATGTGGAGTGATTCTCACTACTTGCTGGACGGCGAACGAAGCCTCCACCGCTTAAGATGCGTCGCGGAACGTGGGTTACCCGAAAGCCTGGCCGCGACGGAGCTAATCGCGCGCGCGACTTAGGTAGCGGTGCCATAGCCGTTGGTAACAACCCTTCCCCAGCAACCCCTGTAACAGTTCCCGAAGTGCGGCCGAATTGGGAACGATATGCGGTGATATCGGAAGCTAGCCTCGGCGCGCGTCACGAGCCCCGAATCGCTTCGCGACAAGCCAGCAGGCTGCTGAGCGGCCGGGTGTGTTTCTAAACGGCGCCTAGATTCTGATTAGAGACAAGCCGCTTAGCGATCCGCCGCAAATCGTTCGCCAGCCGTGCCCGATGGCGCCCGAGCCGGTATATACTGACCATCCAGGAACAGACGAACGTACGCCGGAGATGTTCGAAGAAGGTATGTGATGCGGAATGCCGGATTTGCGTCTTTCATATTACTTGTAGCGATAGCCATAACCGGTTACCTCGCTGCACAACAGCGCGAGACGGTGAGAGTCAAAGCCGACGAGATTGGCGGCGTGGTTTCGAGCCCCAGAGGAGTCGAGGCAGGCGTGTGGGTCATAGCGGAAACCACCGATCTGCCCACGCGCTACATCAAGGAGGTGGTCACCGACGACCTAGGCCGTTACCTGATTCCCTCGCTTCCCAAAGCGACGTTCACTGTTTGGGCGCGCGGTTACGGGCTGATAGACTCGCCCAAAGTAAAGGCACTTCCGGGAACACAGGTCGATCTGGAGTCATCCGTTGCGCCTGACAAGAGAATCGCAGCTCAATACTATCCGGCGAATTATTGGTACGCGACGCTGGCGATACCGGAGAAAAACGAGTTTCCCGGCACCGGACCAGATGGGAACGGGATTTCACCGAACATCAAGACACAGGAACAATGGCTGCACCTCATCAAGACTGATAGCTGTGAGTCGTGCCACCAGTTGGGGAACGAGTATACGCGAACCATTCCAAAACCGTTCAGCAACTTTGACTCACCTGCGCGGGCCTGGATGCGGCGCGTACAGTCGGGACAGGCCGGCAGGGCGATGGTGGGCGGCCTCACTCAACTCGGCGCAGAAAGGGCAACAGCCGAATTCGGCGATTGGACCACCCGGATCGCAAACGGCGAACTGCCCGACGAAGGACCACCGCGGCCGGAGGGGATTGAGCGCAATGTTGTGATTACGCAGTGGGACTGGGCCGATCCAAAGGCATATCTGCACGACGAAATCTCAAGTGACAAGCGCAACCCGAACGTCAATGCCAACGGGCTAATCTATGGGTCGCCCGAAGAAAGCCGGGATTATCTACCAGTGCTCGATCCTGTGCACAATACGATCAGCGAGGTGAAGGTCCCATACCGGGATGCGGATACACCGGGGCAGCCGAAGCCGTTGCAACCGTCGGCTGTCTGGGGCGACGAAGCGATCTGGGATAGCCACACGACAGTCCACAATCCAATGTTCGACGAGCGAGGGCGGCTGTGGTACACGTCGCGAATTCGAGCGAGCGACAACCCCGCATTCTGCAAAGCAGGATCGGGTCTTGAGTCGGCAAAACTTACGCCGGTAGCGAGTTCGGGTCGGCAACTAGCAGTCTACGATCCGGGCACCAAGCAGACATCTATGATTGACACTTGCTTCAGCACGCACCACCTGGTGTTCGCAGCGGATGCCAACAATACGCTGTGGACCAGCAGCGGAGGAGGCGGAGGTGTGGTGGGCTGGCTGAACACGCGGTTGTGGGACAAAACGCACGATGAGCAAAAATCGCAAGGATGGACAGCCCTTGTCCTGGACACGAACGGAAATGGAAAGCGAGACGCTTATCTGGACTCCGAACAGAAGGTACTGACGGCACCGAGCGGAGAGAGTTTGGGGACATCGACGGCACTTAGCGGGCCGGCCGATGCAACCCGCGACACCAGATTGAACGCTGCATTTTACGGGCTCGCGGTGGGGGCCGACGGGATGGTATGGGGCAGTATTCTAGGCTTTCCCGGCGGCATCGTGCGACTGAATCCCGGGCCAAATCCGCCCGAGACCGCACTGGCGGAGTACTATGAGGTCCCGTGGCATAACCCGAAAGCGCGGGTATGGGGATATTCGCCGCGCGGCATGGATATTGACAGCGAGAATGTCGTGTGGGTGGCGTTGGGGAGTGGGCATCTAGCGAGCTTCGACCGGCGGAAATGCAAGGGGCCGTTAAACGGGCTGCAGGCTACGGGCCAACACTGTCCGGAAGGGTGGACGCTCTATCCGACGCCGGGACCAAATTTCCGTAACGTGAAGGATTCCGGAAGCGCCGACTCACACTATTACGACTGGGTGGATCAGTTCGACACGTTAGGGTTTGGAAAAAACACGCCGATTGTCACGGGCAACTCGTCCGATTCACTCATCGCTTTGGTGCGAGGGAAATTCGTCATCATGCGCGTTCCTTATCCGCTTGGATTTTTCGCCAAAGGTATGGATGGCCGCATCGACGACCCCAAGGCGGGCTGGAAAGGGAAGGGGGTCTGGACAGCCTGGGGCACGCGCACACCCTTTCACAGTGAAACGGGCAAGGGGACGACCAGCAAAGTAGTTCATTTCCAGGTTCGGCCAAGTCCGTTGGCGGATTAGAGCCTAAAGCCGGCGGTGCGTTCCGACGACCTTCATGCGTGGCTGTAATTAGTCGATCAGTCCAGTGTGCGGCTGTCGCGCGAACGTCAAACCATTAGATCGCCGTTATGGTTTACTGGCTGCGTGCTATCAACAGCTACCATTGGGGCTGCCCGGCGTTGAGGACTGACAACTTCGTAGTACCAATGTAAACTCAACAAGAGTCCGGGCTCTAATTGTGATTCAAGCGATGCTGTGCGTAGCAGGAACTCTAGAGCTCTAGGAGGTCGAATGGACGGCATATTGGGAACTCTCATGCGTCGATGAGACCCTCAAACACGCATCCCACCCACAAGTATTATGAGGCCTCGCCCGGTTCATAGGCTTCGCCCGGACTCCCCGACGGATAGAATGCCCCCAGCAGCTTGATCGTGGAAGTCCCTGGATTTTCCACGCAATGCCGCACTCCCATAGGGAAGTAAATGCTGCTGCCAGGTCCGAATTCACAGGATCCGTCGTCGGTGTGCACGACCCCGTTGCCTTCCAGGATGAAAATACACTCTTCATAGGTGTGGTAGTGGACCGGGGCTTTGCTCGGCGTAATCCATCCCGCGAACTGGGTGATCTGTTTACAGCCAAAGTCGGTGTTTACCAAGTAGCGGAACACCCGGTCTTGAGTGGCGCGAATGTCTTTGCGATGGTCTTCGTGCAAAGCCAACAGCGGCGGCTCGCCGACCGCGGTCCGAAGCGGGCCATCGACAATGTGGCGCTCCGGATCCTCGGGACAACATGAGCTGACCAGACGAAGTGTCTCCATGCCGGTGTTCTCAGTGTTGTAGACCGCCCCAGGGGGAACAAAAATCGCGGCCCCCGGGCTGAGCGGGTAGTCGAATCCGTTGAGGCGGCATTTCCCTTCGCCACTCACGATGTAGAGGACCTCTTCGGCTCTCGGGTTCACCACCGCGGGCGATAATCCTGGGGCGTAATCACTTACCGTCAGGGTGATGCGCCGGGCGCCGCTGTTTTGGGAAACGACGGTTCGGGCCGTCCAGTTGCCGATAGTCGAAAGCTGCCCATCTTCGGCCGAGTAAACGCGGCAACCGCCCGTAAGGATTCTCATGAGCTCACGCCTCGATCCAGTCTGGCCATCGAAAGCCCCCAACGTAACGGTGACGACATCCAGAGCATTGTATACGCGGAAAGCCAGGGTCACCTCCGCTCCGCCAGCCTGAAGGCCCTGGGTCTTCTTCTAAGGTCACACAAAGTCGCTTCTCGGGGTCCGGCATGGGTGGGTCACACCCTCGCTCGGAGCAACTTCGCAGGCACGAGACAACGATGACGTAGAAAGCGTCGCGGCTACGGTGGTGACATCGGTAGTTATTCCGACGTCCCTGTCCAACACGCGTTTAAGCGCGGCTTGGGTGCGCATGCCTGTCTCAGTGAAAGGTATTACTCGTATCGCAGGGCCTGCGTGGGGCTAATCCGCGAAGCGCGGAGCGCAGGTACCAGAGTGGCTGCGCAGGCCACCAGGACCACGATCAGAACAACCAAGACGAACGTGCCGGGGTCCCTGGCACTTACGCCGAACAACATGCTCTCCATAGCGCGGGAAAAAATCAATGCTCCTGCCAGACCCAGCGCCCCACCGATGGCAGCGAGCTTCGCTCCCTGGCGGAGAACCAGTGCCAGAACGTCGCTGGGCTGAGCACCGAGGGCGGTACGAATGCCGATGTCCCGTGTCGCCTGTTCCACTTGGTAAGAGATCACGCCGTAGACACCCACCAATGCGAGAATCAGCGCAAAGAGCGCAAACGCCTCTAATAGCAACATCGAAAATCGCTGGCGGGAGGTGGAGAGCGCAACGCGCTCCTGCATAGTTTTCGCGTCGAAAATCGGGGCGCTCGGCTCGATGGCATGAATGTCGCGGGCCATGGCCGCCGCTATGGCATCGGCGGGTTCCGTTGAGCGGGCGACAAGGTACATGCTGTTATTGGAAAACTGCGAATGCGGAAGGTAGACGACCATCCGAAGGTCGATGTCGAGCCCGTACTGCTTTACGGTTCCGACGACACCGACAATCCTTCGCCATGGATCTTTGGCGGGATCGCTGCCGCCGAAACGAACCCGCTTCCCCACGGCATCCTGATGTGGCCAAAAGAAGTCAGCCATCTTCTGATCGACTACGACAACCGGCTCACCTTTCGTCGTGTCTGAATCGGAGAATACCCGGCCACTCCCGATGGGGATCTCCATGGTGCGGAAGTACCCTGGTGTGGCCGATCGCAGATCAAACTGTATCTCGGGCTGATTGGGCGGAGGCACATAGCCCTCCACCTTCATTCCTCCCCAGGAGACTGCGTTGGTAAGGGGTAATACCGCGACCGCTCCCACATTGGTGATTCCCGGTACCTGAGCGATGCGTTCTTCTATCGATCGGTATGCGTTTACGACGGCCGGTTCGTTGTCGCGATAGCGCGGCCCCGACAAAGTGAGTTGCATGGAGATGACATGGTCAGGATTGAAGCCGGGAGGAACATGAATGAGGCGTGTGAAACTGCGAATCAGCAAGCCGGCACCGACGAGGAGCATGAGAGACAGCGCAATCTCAGAGATGACCAGCAGGCTACGCAAGCGATGTTTCGCCACATCCAGACCGCCCTCGGACTGAGAAGCGCGCCCCTCTGTTTTGAGAGCGGTATTCAAGTCGATGGACCCCGCACGCAGGGCGGGAGCCAAGCCGAAGAGAATACCTGAGACCAAGGAAACGCCGAACGTGAAGAGCAGGACCGAACCATCAATTCCGATGGTCTCGAGACGCGGTATGTTGCCGGGATCAAACACACGAACGGCGAACAGGCACAACCCCGCGAACAGCAAACCTACCATGCCCCCGATGAAGCCCAGAATGAGGCTCTCAGCGAGGCACTGCCGCACGAGCCGGCTCCGGCTGGCGCCGAGAGAGGCCCGTACAGCGATTTCTTTCTGACGAGTAATGGAACGCGATAAGAGCAGGTTCGCCACGTTGACGCCGGCTATTAGGAGAACAAGCGACACCGACCCGAGTAGCACGAGGATCGTCGTTCGAACATTCCCAACGACCTGCTCCAACAGCGGGACAACGCTCACGGTGAAGGTACGGTCGCGGTGATCCTTCTCTCGAATGCGGGCGGCGATGAGATCAATGTCGGACTGCGCCTGGCGCATCGAGATACCGGGCTTTACACGAGCCAGGATGTTGAAGTTCTCGTCCCCGCGGCGGCTGGCGGCTTCGGCTCCGAGCGGTAGCGGCAGTAACAGATCGGGCTTCTCGATGCCTCCTACGGTCGGCATTACTTCGCGATTCAGTAGGAACTTCGGGCTGAGCACGCCAAGAATAGTGAACGGCTGGCCGCCGAGGCGGATGCTGCGGCCGACAATGTTTGGATCCGCCCCGAAGGTAACTCTCCAGAACGCGTCACTCAGCAGGGCGACCTTCGGTCCTTTCGGTATGTCCTCGGACGGGAGGAACGTTCGCCCCAACTGCACCTTGGCGCCGAGGAGCGGAAAGATGCTGGAGGTGACCTCGATGACCTGGACTCGCTGCGGCTCGCCGATTCCCGTCATACTCGCGTCGTGGCCGATTGCCAATGCCGTCTGCTCAAAGACCTGATTCTGGCCAACGATGTCCATGTATTCGCCGGGCGATGGCCAGTCCTGCGGGATGCCAATGCCCGGGGAGCGCAGCCAGAGAATCGCGAGCCGGCCGGGATCCGAATAGGGTAGGGGCCGAAGGAAGAGAGCGTTGGCGACGCTGAAGACGGCCGTATTGGCGCCGATTCCGATGCCCAGTGAGAGGATAACGACCAGAATTAGAACGGGGCTGCGACGCAGCGTGCGGAGCGCAAACCGGAAATCTTGCAGAATTTCGGGCATCGTTTTTCCTCCTTGGCGCCGGTGCGTTCTGCTCACAGCAATGATACGGAATATCGTCCGAGCTGGACCTGGGGAACAGTAAGGGGGCACCAAGCTCGTCTTCTCCTTGGATGGCCGAGTTCACTCCTCCTTTGCCGCCCATTCCAGATCTTCAACTCGTGCCTGGATGTCCTCGATCTCAATCGCGTGCTTGGTGTGATTCAACACAGTGTCGGCGGCGCGCACACGCGTCGAGGGCGGCGCCTTGGGGTCTACCATGATCTTCAATAATGTCGAGACAGCCGCCCCAGATGCCTGCTGGAGTCGTGCGATCGTCTGGGAAAAGGCCTCGCGACGAGCGTCCCGGTAGGCCGTCTGGAACTCCGGTTTCTGCAGCCAACGCATCAGCGCTCTGGTGCTAATGCCCGCTGTCCGAGCCGCGTCCTCGATCGTGCGCTGCGTCATGAGCGCGGCAATCGCTTCTTCTTTTTTGCGTGTGTATTTTTCACCGTGGCCCGCCATCGTACGTCACCTGATGCCTTTCTTGTGTAAACGCTACAGAATTTGCTTGCTTGTTTTCGCCAGTTGAGTGATCGATGTGATCACCGCGGCAGACGCCGCCAAAGGAGACTCAATATGAAGATCTTTACGATCGAGCAAGAAACGAACAACATCACCGTTCACGCCACAGCGAAAGAAGCCGAAGCCGTGGCGAATGCCGAGCGCTTTCGCAATGAGGAAGGGCTGGCCAAGTTGGCCGTCAGCTGGCCGGCTTTCCGGCTGGTTGAGATCTGGAACAGCCTGCCCGGCGTGAGCCCGGTTAAGAAATTCAAGGATCGTCAGACGGCAGTCAGCCGAATCTGGAAAGCGATTCAAAGCCTCGGCCAGGCTACCGCTCCAGACGAACCCGCACCGGTCCCCGAAGCCGCGACGTGTACTCCCGTTGGGCCACAAACGACCGACGTTGCGCCGGAAGAGCCGCCCTCGAGGAAGAAGACCAAGGCCCGCAAGAACGCTTCCAGGGCCCACAAAGCCGCCAATACGAAGGAAGCTACAGGGACGCGCGAGGGCAGCAAGACCGCCCAAGTGGTCGCGATGCTCCAACGCCTGGGAGGCGCCACCATTTCCGAGATTATGTCGTCGATGGGCTGGCAGAAACACACGGTCCGAGGTTTCGTGGCCGGCTCGATGAAGAAGGCCGGCTACCAGGTCGAGTCCTTCAAGCCCGAGGGAGGAGAGCGCACCTATCGCATCGCTTCCTAAGTGTGGCCCCTGCTGACCCGAGTAGCCCGCCCGGCTCCGGCTGCGGCGGGCTTCGTCGTTTGGCTTATCTGGTTTTCAGAACGATTATTCTGTTGCTTTTGGCCCGCGAAAGAGCGATGAATGTGACTACGATGACCATGACAACTGAGAAGCAAACAAGCAACACCGGATTTGCCGTCCCGCTGAAGAACGACACAGAGCTAGGCTTGGCCCTCCTGATTGCCGAGAACGAAGAAGGCCACTACGAGCCGGTCGCCCACGTAAGCACGATCAACGAAGCGAAAGAACTCGCGGCAGACGACTTGCGCCGCCGGCGCGAGCGACTCGAACGGGATGAGGATCCTAGGCTCTGCCCGTGCACTTACAAGCTTTGGGCCCACGGCATCGAGGGCGACTTCCGAGTCGCGTGCGAGATCGAAGCCTAGCGCGCTCCCGGCAGCGTACTTGCTCCCCTCGGGCCTAGTTCTCACTTGATCAGCCGCAGTTCCGCCGACCAGTCCGCCAGCGCCAGGCAGAGGCCTTGCACGTCGGGGTGCCCATCACGAAGCTGGGCTTCGACATCTGCGATTTCGCGCTGGCATCGAGCGATTCATTCCGGCACCTTGCGGCGCTGCTCCCCGATGGCCTCGAACGTTCTGCCATCGCCTTCGAGAGTAGCTTGCTTGCCGACGTGATCCTGCCACCGTGTCACGATGCAATCCGCGTACTTCGGATCAATCTCGAGCAGCCGCGCCTTACGGCCCATGCGCTCGCAACCGATTAGTGTGCTGCCGGATCCTCCAAAGAGGTCCGCGACGACGTCACCGGCTTTGCTGCTATTGATCAGCGCCCGTTCGACCAGTTCCACTGGTTTGGCAGTGGGGTGGATACGATTGGCTGCGGGCTTCTTTTCCTCCCATAAGGTCGATTGCGACTTATCGCCGTACCACGGGTCCTTCTGCTTCGCGACATGGGCATAAAAGATCGGCTCGTGCTGGAACTTGTACCGGCCGAAGCCCCACGCGAACGTGTTTTTCGCCCAAATGATCTGGCAACGAACGTCAAAGCCAGCTGCCTCCAGAGCGTCTTGGAACTCACGCTGCCAAGAGGATGAGTGGCATACGTAGATTGACGCGCCCGGCTTCGTGATTCGCCGGTAGCTTTCAAAGGTCGCCGAAAGAAACTGCTGGAACTGTTCCGGAGTCATCCGATCGCCTTTGATTTTGAGGCGATCCTCCGTGTAGCCCTCGTAGTCCACGTTATAGGGCGGGTCGGTGAAGACCAAGTCTGCCAGTTCGGAGCCGATGAGGCGCTGGACATCGGACTGACCGGTGGCGTCGCCGCAGAGAACTCGGTGATCACCGAGAATCCACAGGTCGCCCGTTGCCGAAACAGGTGTTTCCGGTAGTTCGGGTAGGGCATCCTCGTCCGTTAGAGCGTCTGCGGCATCCTGCCCAGCCAGCAGCCTGGCGAGTTCCTCATCTTCGAAACCGACCAGCCCGAGGTCGTAGTCGGCATCCTGCAGAAGAATCAACTCGATCCGCAACAGCTCTTCGTCCCAGCCCGCGTTCAACGCAAGCTGATTGTCGGCGATCACCAACGCCCGGCGCTGCTTTTCCGAGAGATGCTGCAACCGGATCACCGGAACCTTGGGCAGGCCGAGTTTGAGCGCTGCTGCCAAACGTGCGTGCCCGGCGATCACTTCGCCGTCGGCGCCAACCAGAATCGGATTGGTCCAGCCGAATTCTCGGATGGATGCGGCAACCTGTTCGACCTGATGGTCGCTGTGGGTCCTTGGGTTACCGGTAAGCGGGCTTAGCCGATCAACGGGGCACTTTTCAATCTCAATATCGATGTTCATGAGTTTTCTCCTAAGTGTTTATTCCTCAGTCTCGAGCTCAAGTCCGACTTCATCCGACAACTGGTTTGAGTCACTTGGATTTCGAGCATCTGCTTCGACAGTCTCGTCCGCCACCGCCCCGGGGCCAAACGGGGATAGATCGTCATCCAACACGCGTGTCCCCAAAGGCGCCGGTCCCGGTACCTCCTTTCCGATGAACCATTGGATCGATGGTTTCCCGGGCGAAATTGGGTCGAGTCGTGAAAGCGCGACATGCTTTTCGCCGACGTAGTCCTTCGGTAGGGGAGCAACCCAACCAATTCGGATTAAGGTGGGGGCGTCCAAATTTGCTTTCGCCTCGAGTTGCTC
>JBAUOG010000284.1:0-3940 GCA_049579625.1 Bryobacteraceae bacterium | reverse complement strand
GGGCGGCACTATCCCACGTCGAGGTCCCGTAGTGCAGCCACTCACCCGCATCGACTGAAAATGCGGATCTTCCGTGGGCTTCGAGAAAAACCGAGCCACTGAAGGAAGCACAGAATGACGCACCCATACCGAGGAAAATCACCGGGCCCGGCTTCGAGACGAGATCATGCAGCGTGTGTAGTTGCGATCGAATACCTGGGTCCGAAGTATAAGCGTGAATCAACTCTCTGAGCCGTTGGGGCTGTTCGCGGCACTCCATCTGAAGGATCTCGATCCCGGTGGCAGTCAGTAATTCCCTCGGAGGTTCAACGCCCGAAATCCAGCCCGCCGATGGTGGTGGCTTGTCCCTCATCTGCACTTCCTCTCTGATTTGTCTCGATGACAGGCTATCATTCGACCAGGGGTGTCACTCTGTGCGTGACGCGAGTTCGGGTCAACACCCGCGCGTGAACCGCGGGTTTATTTGGAAAGTGTCCTTCATTGCGGGACTGGGGGGCATTCTCTATGGCTTCGACATGGGGATCATCGCCGCGGCACTGATCTTCGTGCGCTCCTCGTTTGCGCTCTCAACGCAAATGGAGGAAGTCGTGGTCAGCGTGGTGCTGATTGGGGCCATGGTCGGAGCGATCATGGGTGGCACCATCGCCGATCGCGCCGGCAGGCGGGCCACGCTGGTGTTGGGCGGCCTCATCTTCATCGCGGGGTCCATTATGGCGCCCTTGTCTCCCAATGTAGGCACGCTGATCGCAGCGCGCGCGCTGCTGGGGCTGGCGATCGGCTTCACATCCGTCACCGCGCCCGTCTATGTTTCCGAGTTGGCCCCACCGCGAACCCGTGGCACGCTCATCGGTCTTTATCAGTTCGCCCTTACAATCGGTATCGCGCTCGCTGATTTGGTTGGCTACTGGCTGGCCGGATCGCACGCATGGAGGCTCATGTTCGGTGTCGGAGCCGTGCCGGCACTCTTCTTCTTACTGCTTGTTCTGACGGTCCCGGAGAGCCCACGCTGGCTGGTCGCGCAGAATCGCGAGCGTGAGGCCGAGGCTCTCCTTCGGACCTATACCGACGAGGCTGGAACTGCGCTGCTGTTGAGGGACATTCGAACCAGCCTGTTGATACCCATGGAGCGGCGTTGGAAAGCACTGTTGAGTCCCATGGCGCGCAGGTCACTGCTGATTGCTTGCGGCTTCACAGTCTTGCAGCAGGTAACCGGCATCAACACGATCATTTACTATGGTCCGCAGATCTTCGCACTGGCGGGCATGACGTCCAACCAGAGCGCCATCTTCGCTACCTTCCTGGTGGCAGTGGTGAATGTGCTGGCCACGGTGATCGCACTCCTGCTGGTTGACCGCGTGGGTCGAAAGCCGTTGCTGTATTGTGGCGTCGGAGGCATGTTGATCTCACTCCTGTCGCTCTCGTATGCGTTCCATAATCAAGCTGCGCTGGGATCGTCCCTCGGCGTTGTCGCAACCGCATGCCTGATGGCCTTCATCACGTGCTTCGCCTTCAGCATGGGTCCTATCGGTTGGATACTGGTTGCCGAAGTCTTCCCGCTACGATTGCGAGGCCGGGGTGTCGCGGCTGCAACGCTGGCCTCGGGCACTTCCAATTTCGTCGTGTCGCTCACCTTTCTCTCGCTCATCAAGGCGGCAGGCAACAGCTTCACGTTCCTGATTTACGCGGGCTTCTGTGTCGTCACCCTGCTGTTCGTGCGGTACGTTATTCCGGAGACCAAAGGTCGGGAATTGGAGAGCATCAGCGCGCCGCCACGGGACGAAAGCACCGTCATTGAAGCCATCGCAATCGCTGGCGAAGGGGACTGATCCCGCGGAGGATTCTCTATCATGACCCAGCAAGGGGCCGACGGCCAGGCGCATCGTCTGAACGAACCGCCAACATCCGGAGGCATTGGCCATGTCATTGGGGTGGACATCGGCGGGACGAATCTGCGCCTCTCGCTTGCCGATATGACGGGCCTCGTGGTACGGAAATGGTCCGGCTTGACCGTGGCAGTTAGTGATGCTGATGCCGTGGTAGGCCTGATCTGCACTGGCGTCGATGCGCTTCTGGAAGAAGCGTCTTTGCCGCACGCATCATTACGTGCGTTGGCAGCCGGCGCGCCCGGAATCACGGATACCGATCGGGGCATCGTGATCGCAACGTCCTATTTGATGGGCTGGCGGAATGTTCCTTTACGCGCGCTTCTGGAAGGCAAGCTCGGTGTCCCCGTTTCAGTGGAGAACGATGTGAATGTGGCGGCTCTTGGAGAGAGCTGGGCAGGAGCAGCGCGAGGCATCAGCGACTTTGTCTTCCTGGCGATTGGCACGGGCATCGGCGCCGGTATTGTCCTAAACGGACAGTTATTCCGGGGCAAGGGATGGGCCGCCGGCGAGGTCGGCTACATGCTTGTACCAGGAGTTTCAGAGACCCCGGTGGAACCCGGCACGCCGGGCGCGCTCGAAGACGCGGTTGGCGGCGAGGGTGTGAAGGCGCAGTGGCAGCGCCAGTGGAGTGAGAGCAAAACAAGCCTTCCCAAAAATGCGCGCGCCACGGAGATCTTTGACCATGCGCTGGAGCAGAACCCGCTCGCCCAGGAGGTTCTCCAATTCTCTGCGCGGACGCTCGCCTACGCCATCTACAACATGTCTGTGGTTCTCAACTGCCCGCTATTCGTACTAGGCGGAGGCGTTGGTCGGCATCCGGCCCTGTTCGATGCGACCCGGCGCTTTCTCGAACAGAGGAAAACGCCCGTACAACCGCAGGTACTTGCCAGCACATTGGGATCCGAGGCACAACTGACGGGAGCGATTTTCCTGGCGCTCGAGACTGCGAGAGCGCTCCCGCGCTGAGGTACGGTATACAATTCAAACGGCCGGGGTTTCGGCAACACCCTTAAGGGAAGCGCCGGGAGCGGCTGAGGGAGATCCGAATGCAACCGAATCGCAGAACCGTTCTGCAAGGGCTGGCCGTGGCGCCGATGTTTATCCCAAGCGTGGTACGTGGCGCGAACGACCGTCCAACGTTCGCCATCATCGGGGTGGGCAACCGGGGCCGCTGGCTGCACCAAAACTTTCAAAAGCTGGGGGCGCAGTGTGTCGCCGTGTGCGACGTGTACCAGCCGACGCTGGAGCGGGCACGTGCGGACTCACCCGCGGATGCCAAGGCGTACGTGAACTACCACGACATGCTGGCGCAGCCCGGCATTGATTTTGTGGTGATTGCGACGCCGGACCACCACCACCAGCCAAACCTGGTTGCCGCGCTGGCCGCTGGGAAGGATGTTTATCAGGAGAAGCCCCTGTCGTTGAACCTTCAGCAGAGCGCTGAAATGGTTCAGTCGGTGCGGCAGTCGAAGCAGATTGTGCAGATCGGCATGCAACGACGCAGCATGCCGTTCATCCACAAGGCGAAAAAGCTAATCGATGATGGGGAACTGGGCCGGATCTCGATGGTGAAGGCGATGTGGAACTGGCACTTCACCGAGTGGCTGAGTAATGCACCGCTCGAAGGCAAGCTGGATTGGGATTTATTCCTGGGATCGGCGCCGAAGCGTCCGCTTGAGCCGAAGCGCTTCCGATGGTGGCGCGGTTTCTTTGATTACTCCGGCGGCAACATGACCGACCAAGGCACGCACCTGATGGACGTCGTGCAGTGGATGACCAACTCCGGGCCGCCGCTTTCGGCGGTGTGTCAGGGCCAAGTGATCGGTAATCCCACAGCAGAAGCGCCGGATGTGTTTTCGGCCGTATTCGAGTATCCGGGCTTCCTGGCGACATGGACGCTGAATTACTGCAGCACCTACGATTTCGATTGGTCGGTGACCTTCCACGGCGAGAAAGCAACCATGCTGCTCGACCGAACCGGCTACAAGGTGTATAAGAATGGCCCTGCTTTGGCGGAACCCTGGACGCAAAAAGACAAGCCGGAATTGATTGCG
>JBAUOG010000283.1:0-3141 GCA_049579625.1 Bryobacteraceae bacterium | reverse complement strand
CCATTGAGGTTGCCTTCAAACCAGAGAATACTGCTGCTCATACGCAACGCGCGAAGGAGCAGTTATGAGTCTTAGCATTGTCTGGAGAGAGTTCTTAATGGCGTTACTTGGTTCCGTGTTGTCTATTGGAATGTCGGCGGCGCCAGCTGGGCCGGAGGAAACCGACAGGTCACGGGCTGCATTTGCGGAAGGCCTTGAACTGCGTCTGAAGGCGATCGATGCCTACCGTGCGGGCGCTTACGGTGAATCGGCGATGCTATTCAAGCGAGCACTCGACGCGCTCAGCGATCGCGGCGGCTCGGCTGCCGTTGTGTTGTGGAACGAGTTAGGAGCCGCGGCCCTCGCGAATGGAAATGCCACCGAGGCTGAAGAGGACTGTCTGACCTCCGCGCGCTTGAACGAAAAACTGAGCGCGCCAAACATGCGCGAGTTGGCCATCTCTTATAGAAGCCTGGCAGTGATCGCCGAAAAACGCGGCCAACTTAAACGAGCCGAGGAGCTTTACAGGCAGGCGGAAAAAACTGCCGACAAAGGAGGCTTAATGGATAGCCCGGAAGGCGCCGCTGTCCTGCGAGGCGAAGCGATCTGCCTGCTTAAGCAGGAGCGCTATGAAGAAGCCAAAGCATTGTTAGTAAGAACATTGGATATTCTCCGTCAACGGGATGCGCCAAGCGCGGACTACGGGAAATCCCTTTCGAGCTATTCGCTATCACAGCTTAAGACCGGCCATTACAAAGAAGCGGAGTCGGCCGCTCGCGAGGCATTGGCCCTGCTAGCAGGGTTCAGCGGCGAAGAATCAACCACGATGGCCACACTGAATAATTTGGGAGTGGCGGTAACCGAAAGCGGCAGGGCTGCTGAGGGACAGGTTGAGTTTCTACGCGCCGCCGACATCGGGCGGAAAAATCCGCGAGTGCTGGCGCTCCCGCTGGCAGAGGCGCTGAGCAACCTGGCAGCCGCGGAAAAGCTGAATGGGCGACTAGCGCCCGCGCGGGAGCATGACCTGGAGGCCTTAAGACTTACCGAGCAGATTCTGGAGGATACGTCGGTACTGCAAGGAACCATCCTTAACAATCTTGGACTGATCGCATTGGTGCAAAAGGATTTGGCGAACGCCGAGGCGTATTGCAGCAAAGCCGCCAACGTCTGGGAGAAGTCGAACGGCCCGAACAACTCCAAGTACGCGGCAGCGCTCTCGAACCTCGCCGCCATCGAACGGGCCCGCAAGCAATACCGGAAGGCCTACGAATTGGAGTCGAAGTCACTGAACATCAACGATGCGGTGCTTGGGGCCGATCATCCGGCGTCGGCGGCGAACCTTGCGAATCTGGGCGTGGACCTGTTCTGTCTGAAGCAGTTTGACGAGGCGCTGGCAACCTTAGAACGCGCCGAACATATTCAGGAGAAACGTCTTGGGCAAGATAGTGTTGCAACTGCCTCCACGCTCCATAACATGGCGGCGATGCTTGCTCAGCTAAAGCGCTACGGCGATGCTTCAGAAGCCTACGACCGAGCCATTCGGGCAAGAATAGGGGCGGTCCCGGACCCATACGATACAACGGTCGGCCAGTGGGTACGCGAGGACGCAGCGGTGCTTCGCAAGGTGGGCCGATTCGGTGAAGCAGAAATGGCTGAGGTGCGCGCGATGAAGATCGAGGTCAAAAACGCAATCGGAGAGGCCAAAGTGGAGACGAGCGCAGAGCGCAAGCCGGCGACTACGCCACTGCCTGGCAACGGTTTTCAAGAGAAGACAGCGGGCTCCCAACAGCCATGAGCGTGTCGTGTTCCTGGGACTGGGTTGTGCGGATCTGGGACGTCCTTGCTAATGCTCCGGTTCGAGTTTCATTTCCATCACAACCGGACAATCGTTGGGCTTTCCGGGCGTTAGTTTACCGTCGTCGCTCATACGGTTCCATCCGCTGTTACCAATAAAGTAGAACGAGTTACCCACAACGACACCGTGTGTTGGATCACCAAACGAAGGCGACGCCTGTTCGAGCACAGAGAAGCCGTCGGCTCGGGCTAGATCCGGCGTGAGGAATACCTGAACGACGCGTGAGGGTGTAACACCATTTTGTACGGCAATCAGAGAATGACCTCTCAAATAAAGACCATCCGTTCCCTCGAGCGCAATCTCCTTCGCGTGCGGGAGCCACGAGAGACCCTTGCTTTGAAGATCGATGACACCAACGCCTAGTGAATAGTCGGCGACAAACAACCGTTTGCCGTCGGGCGTGAGGGCAGGGGTCTGCGGAGAGCGGAACTCTCCTCGCTTGCTCAGCGACTCGAGCGCGTTCGCCCCGGACGGAAGCGTGTAAACGCGGCCGTAGCCATCCGACACGTAGACATCGCCCAAAGGGCTGAGGGTCATATCGCCTAATGCGTGCGGCGACGAGCCGTCAGTAGTCAGATCGTAACGCTTCAGCAGCTTTCGAGTGGCGATGTCGTAACAAAGCAAGGCCGTTTTGCCGGTATCGGCCTTCTCGAAGCCCAGACCCTCCGGCACCGCCGCCGTAGTGGCCCAGAGCAAATGTCGATGAGAATCGATGGCGAGAGCGAAGACGGGCCAAACGGCGTCCTGGCCTGATGAAACGAAGTCGGTGACCGAACCGTCAGCATGGACGGCGACAATCTTTCGCTTGTGGACGCTGCTGACGAAGAAGGTCTGGGAAGCAGAATCGTAGGCAATGTCTTCCGCAATCAGGTCCGGGTCTGGAAGCGAATACACGACGCTGCTATGGGAGATGGGCCGCCCGTTCGCCTGCAGGCGCCGGGCGACGTCGGAAAACGCCGGCAGATTCCGAAGCGAAGAAAAGCGCGGATCATGGGCCGCGTCACGGCTGAGTCCGGTCGCAGCGAACTCGTTTAGTTCGTCGATTGCCAACGTAGGATGACCGAGGAGCGCGTCCGCAGCGGCAAGCGCATAGGTAATCTCCGCTTGATGATTCAGCAGACCGCCAAGAACCAGAAGGTGCTTTCGATAGGCTTCGTAATCTTTCGCCGCAAGAGCTTCGTGCGCGGCGGTGCGGTGCTCATTGACCACATCATCAGCCGACTTTTGTTGTGCGCCGGCGATCAGAGAGGCTATGAGGGCTATCGCGAAAAAACGGAAGTGGGGTCGCATGGCCGCGTGGCTCGAAG
>JBAUOG010000282.1:0-4434 GCA_049579625.1 Bryobacteraceae bacterium | reverse complement strand
GCCTACCCCGTTTCGTCTAGAAGTAGAAGTGGACCGACAGCTGGATAATGCGGTGTCCCTGCTTCTGAGTGACCTCGCCGAAGTCAGAGCAAGCGCTTGCGTTAGTGCCGTTACAGGTCGGATACGCCTGGAGAGTCGCAGGATTGATGCTGAGCCCCAGGTTGCTTCCGTTGAACGACCACAACGGGTGATTCAGGAAGTTGTACCCGTCAACGCGGAACTGCAGCTTCATCGACTCCTTGATCTGGAAGTTCTTGAAGAGTCCCAGATCCCAGTTAAAGAAGGCCGGGCCATAGATCGCCGGTAGGACGCTTCCGCCGTTCTGTCCCACCACTGAGGGCAGCGCGAAGCAGCTATCGTTGATGTACTGATTCGGCCCAAGGTTCTTGGCCGGGTTGCACGTCAGAATCGGATTCAACTGCATATCAGGCGTTCCAAGCAGCGAAACGTTACTGATATTGTAAGTGGTTCCGGGGATCTTGGCGTTGTTAGTGCTCATGCTGAAGTTATTACCGCCGCTGTTGCCCGTCAGGTTCTGGCCACTCTCCCATTGCGTGATGCCCGAGACCTGCCAGCCGTTGATAAATCCACCAGCAATCTTGTTCTTGGTGGGACTCGGCAGGACAACCGAGTATGCAGCATTGAAGATCTGCTTTCGATTGCCGGCCTGCACGCCGTAATCGTTTTGAAGATTGTACGGATCGAGCGCGGGATTGACCGTGCCGAGCGACTTCCCATAAGTGTAGTTCAGGTTGATACTGTAATTGCCCTTGGAACGCACCCAGGTCGTCTGCAGCGCGTTGTAGTTGGCAACCGTATTATTCGTTGCGAGGCCGATTTGCCCGTATCCCAGCAGGGGACGGAAGAGATTCGCATTTAGACTGTTCGGATCGCCAGGGAGTCCCAGCATGGCGCCATACGGAACCGTGTTGATGTCAGCGCCGGGACCGTTGCTCTGTAGCCCGTCGTAGCTGTGGTTGCCGACGTAAGCGACTTCCAACAAACTCGACCAAGGCAGCCGTTGCGAAAGTGTGACGCTGTAGCTGTAGGTGTACGGCTGGTTGTTGTCGGTGCTGGTGACCGCGCCAGGAGATGCCGCCGTCCCGTTTGGCGGGTAGGTATCCAACTGGCTGGCAAACAGCGGAACGCCAAGGCCGTTTCCGGGGCCTATATTGATGTTCTGCACGCCCGCTGCTGTAGATAGACCGGTCGTAAACTGGCCGGAATGGTAGTAGTAGCTGCCCCAACCACCGCGAAGCACGGTGTTGCCGTTATTAATATCGTAGGCAAAACCAACGCGCGGTTGCCAGAAAGCAAATCTGGTTGGGAAGCCGCCAATGGGCACGCTCGGATCGATCTTGTGCCATTGGAAGCCGCAATACGTGGGCGCCGGCGCGCAGGTAGGACTATAAGCCGCCTCATTGAAAATGCTGTAACCGTTCCCAGTACGATCGATCCATGGCGTGAAGTGTGTTGCTCGGAGGCCGTAATCTATGGTCAGGCGTTTGTTGACCTTCCAGGAATCCTGTGCAAAGAACTCCAGGGTCTGATACGAGATATTGTTGATGTTGTTGAAGTTAGCTTCGTTGTAGGTGTTGATGTTTCCAACATACATGTCGGCATAAGCGTTACCGAGCGTAAAGTTATTGCTATTACTGAACGTCATGTAGCCGTTGCTGTTACCGTTGGCGGGCTGTGCGTTTTTAATCCACTCATAGAAAGCACCGGCCTTGATGGTGTGGGTGCCCTTCACGACCGTGAACGTGTCGCTGACGCTGGGTAGCCACTTGTCGGCATACAAACCTGCCGAATTACCACCCGCTTCGAATCCACCCGGATTGAAGATCAACGCGGCCGTGCCGGCCTGCCAGCCGTTACCGCCGAACGAGGGAATCTGCGCGACGCCGTTGTGGTAAACGCCCGTGTAGTTGTATCCCACGTTGGTGCGATTCACCTTGGCTGGGTCTTCAAACACGTTCGGGAAACCAACATAAGTGAAGCCTAAGACCGTCTCGTTGGTCATCGTCGGGCTGAATACGTGCGTAATTGAAGCAGTTGTAGACTGCGAGCTGTTCTTACCCTGAACTGGGGTCGGATACGGAACTTGGTCCGTTTGACGCCACCAGAGGCCGACCGGGAACTGCTGAACCTCGTGTTGGAGGTTGTATCGGACAAACAACTTCGTGTTGTCGCTGATGTTGTAATCAACGCGCGTCATCCACTGCCAGTTGTTCTGATTGAAGACTTCGGCATTGACGTAGTTGTAGCCGCCAGTCGAGGCTGGATTCGAGTTCGGCGCCGGATACTGCTTCATCAAAGCAAGCGTGTTGGGATTCATGGCCGAAGCCGGGCACATGCCGCCCGGACAAAGGGCCAGTCCCCTCGCGTTCAATTGTCCCGGAGGGCCACCAGACGCATCGGGGCTGCCGAGCTGAGCGATCGAAGCGGGCGAGAAGTCGCCGTTGAGCATGCCGGCGGTGGGAACCGTCGCACGCAGAAGGCCCGTATCGAGCACTTGGTAGTAATACTCATAACCCGTGAAGAAAAACAGCTTGTCGCGGTTTTTGTTGAAGTTGGTCTTCGGAATGAGCACCGGACCGCCAATGGTGCCGCCGGGGAAGTAGAACTCGTTCGCCGGTTTCGGCGTGCCATTTGCATTGAAAAGCGCATCGTTGGCGTTCATGGTGTAGTTCCTAGCGGAGAAAAAGCCCGAACCGTGGAACTGGCTGCCGCCCGACTTTGCCACCGAGCTGATAACTGCGGGACCCTTCTGGTTCTCTGCGCTGAAGTTCGACGTCAGCACCTTGAACTCGGAAACCATCTCGGAGTTCGGATTCACCGGTGTATCGCAATTGCAACCCGGATCGGAAACGTGCGCGCCGTCCGCCGTGATGTCCAGCGAGTTGGCGGGCATGCCGTTGTACGAGTACGCGTTGTTTAGCGGGCTCTGGCTTCCGGCGTCGCCGTTGGCGTTAATACCGATTACTTCGCCCGTGTAATTTGCTTTGTTCGAAGTTCCGTTTTGAATACCGAAGCCGGGCATGATCTTGATGTACTCGGCGGCATTGCTTCCCACCTGAATGTAGTTCTCTAATTCCTTGGTCGTTAAGACGGAAGATTTTTCACCTGAGTCGACGGGAACCGCCAGATCGGCAGTGCCTGCAACAGTCACGGTCTCGCTGGTTGAACCCAGCGCCATCGTAATGTTCACGTTGCGTTTCTCGCCGCCCAGCAGGGCAATTCCTGTGCCCTTGTAAGTCGAGAAGCCCTTGGCTTCGACCGTCACTTCGTAAGTGAAATTTCCGACGGACACGGACGCAAACGTAAAGTAACCATCGTTGTCGGTGACTGTATCGCGCGTCGAACTCGACCCCTCATTGCGCAGAGTTACCTTTGCTCCGGGCACGACCGCTCCTGTCGAGTCGGACACAATGCCCGTTAACGTTGCGAATAGAGATTGGGCTTGGATGTTGGCAGCCCATAAGGCCAAGAATAGAATTCCTACGAGGAATCTTCCCCGATTTGACATTTTAAAACGACCTCTCATCTTGGAGTTGCACCCTGATTTAGCCGACCACACACGGTCGGCCAGTAAAAGCAACAGCTGCGCCTAGTGTAGAACCGCTAGTTCGGAGATTGCAAATGTTTTTTTATAGGCACCACACGTTTTGTTTATCAAAAACCGCCCCTCGTTCCCGCTAGCGGGCTGATAATGAAGGCGATAGATGTTTCGTACTAGAGCTATCAATTATTCGTCATGATCCTGCCAATCAGTGTGTTGCTTCTGCTCGTCCCAAGGGGCGATCAGCCGGCAGCGCATACCAAAACATCCCCAGCCTTTGAGACCCTTTCGCGCCAGGCAGTCGCGGCTCGCGATGCTGGGCATCTGGATGAAGCAGTTGCACTATTCAGAAGAGCCTTAAAGCTGAAGCCCGACTGGGACGAGGGCTGGTGGAACATCGGCTCCATCGCCTACGACCGGGACCAATACACCGATTGCGCTCAGTCGTTCGAACAGCTCACTGCGCTGAAGCGCGATTCCGCACCCGCTTGGACAATGTCGGGCCTCTGCGAATACAGGCTTCGGCATTTCGATTCCGCGGTTCGGAGCCTGGAGCAAGCAGAACGTTTGGGCTTTCAAGAGCCACAGGAGTTAGCGAAATCCGCCAGGCTCCACTTGGCACTGGTGCTGATCAAGACAGGCAAGTTTGAAAAGGCGATTAACGTGTTGGCAGACTTGACGAGATTCGGCGGCAAGACGTCCCAGGTGATTGCGGCGGCCGGGATTGCAGGATTGAGACAGCACTGGCTGCCGTCTGAAGTTCCGGAATCGGAGCGTGCGAAAGTCATGCTGTTGGGTGGAGCGATGGCGGCGGGGATGGAACTTGACGTCAAAGACGCCATTCCTCAATTCGAGGCCGTCGTTCAACAATT
>JBAUOG010000281.1:0-5835 GCA_049579625.1 Bryobacteraceae bacterium | reverse complement strand
GGAGCGGTAGTCATCCTGCATGAGCTCCAGTTGCTGGTCCTGGTCGTCGATGATCTTGAGGAAGAACATCCAGCAGAGCTGGGAGATGCGCTGGGCGTCACCGTCGACACCGGAGTCCTGGCGCATGATGTCTTGGATGGACTTGACGGTGTTGCGAACGGACATGGGGTTATTGACATGGTGTCACAGGGGGTGGAGGGAGTGATAAACGGACGGAATCCGCTCGCTGACGCGCGCGGTACTGTGCTGAGAGAGTTGTGAGTTATCCGCTTGCTCACGCGCGCGGTACAGTGCCGGGGCGGACGCCCAAAACTCTCAGCACAGTGCCGGGCGGCTCATCACCCAGCACCTGTACCGCGCGAGTTCAGCACTGTACCGCGTGCGCGAGCAAGCGGATGCTTCGGCAAGCGGGTGCGTTGGCGCTGAGAATGAAACCCCTCCGGGGCCACTACTCACGTATGCGGCCCGTTTATCTCATTTCGTTTTGCTGCTACGGCTCCGTCCTGCCCGGACAAGCGGGCTCGGTTGACAATGACAGCAATCTCTACGGATCGAAATACCGTCCTGCGTCGGCCGCGTGGCTAAGGTATTCCCTCTCGCGGATGCGGGATCAGCCTTGCCTGTTGTCAGAGCGGGCGCGCAAACGGGCCCTCAGCAGCATCGTGGAGGTCTGTTCCGTCCGCAATTGGAACCTACTGGCTGCGCACGTCCGCTCGAACCACGTGCATGCAGTGGTGGAAGCGGACGTCGCCCCGGAGAAAGTTCTCTTAGACTTCAAGGTCATATCGAGCCGGGCGTTGAATGAGCTAGAGGGCAAGAGAACGCGGTGGGCGCGCCACGGCAGCACCCTCTATCTCTGGACTAAGGCCGAAATCGACCGGGCCGTCAGGTACGTGGTGTCCGAGCAAGGCGCACCGTTGGCGCTATATGAGGCACCGGCGCGACTGCCGGAGTGAATCCGGACCCGGTTGGCCACGCGCGCCAGAAGGTACCAAGGTCCGCTTGCTAACGCGCGCGGTACAGTGCTGAGAGTTGTGAGCACTCTGCCCGGCACAGTACCGCGCGCGTGAGCAAGCGGATGCAAGCGGTGCTGCGTTCAGTTAGGCGGCTTCCTGGTAGAGGGTGGATTGGAGTTCGTGGACGGCGCGCTCGAAGTCGGCGCGGGTGCCGAACTGGCGGATCAATTGCAGCGGCGTGCCCATGGAATCGAAGGGCGGGATCTGGAGAACTCGCGGGTCGTCAAGATTGATGACGCCTTGGTCCTGATACTTCTGGAGCAGCGCTTCGAGCACGGCGCGGGCCTGCGGACCATACTTGGTGAACACGTCGCGTTTGCGAACGTTGTCGGCGCGTTCGCGGCGGGTGAGCGGGGGACGGTCGAACGCCACATGGCAGATGAGGTCAAACGGGTCGAGGTCTTTGCCTACTTCTTCAGCTAGCGGCTCCAAGGGCAGGCCTTCGGCTTCCAATTCTTCAATGATGGCTTGCTTGCGGTCGGCCGCCTTCCAGCGGGTGAGGAATTCGTCGAGGCTAGAGAAGCGGTTCATCAGCGCCCGCTTGCTGAGAGCACGAAGGCTTTCCGTGATGAGCTTGCCGTTCTCGTCCACATACTCGACACGTTCACCGAGGATCGTGGCTTGGACACCATCCACGTAGATTTTGCGGCGGCGTTCCGGTTCGTCGCGGATGGTGATGTCGGGCTGAACGATGATGATTTCGTCGGGGCCGGGCTCGGGCGTGGTGGGATCGTCCTCGCCGGCGGGGCGTGGCGCGTCCTCGGGCGGGGTGATGGGATCGTCCTCGCCTGGCTCGTAGATCTGTTCGGGAGGGCCGTCGAAGTTGGGATCGGCGAAGTGGCTGGTGGCGCCGCGGAAGTCGATCAGTGTGAAGTAGAACTTGCGGGTATCCTCATGGACGCGGGTGCCGCGGCCGACGATCTGCTTGAACTCGGTCATGGAGCCGACGGCACGATCGATGACGATGAGGCGGCAGGTCTGGGCGTCCACGCCGGTTGAGAGCAGGCGGGAGGTGGTGACGATGACGGGGTACTTCGACTCGGGATCGATGAAGTTGCCGAGCTGGTCCTGGCCTTCTTTGTCGCTGCCGGTGATGCGCATGACGTAGCGGCTGTTGGCGTCGCAGAGGTCCTTGTTCTCATTGACGAGCGCCTGGCGCATACGGGCGGCGTGCTCTTCGTCCACACAAAAGACGATGGTCTTCTGGAAACGGTCGCTACTCTGCTTGAGGAACTCGGTGACTTTGCGGGCCACGAGCCGGGTGCGGTCGTCGATGACGATGGTGCGGTCGAAGTCCTTGGTGTTGTAGATGCGGTCTTCGATTTCGTTGCCTTCGCGATCCTGCTTGCCCTCTTCGGGGCGGTAGCCTTCCACGTCAATGTCGATGTGAACCTTGATGACTCTGTAAGGCGCCAGGAAGCCATCGCGAATGCCTTCCTTGAGCGAGTAGGTGTAGACCGGGTCGCCGAAATAATGAATGTTGGAGACGTACTTGGTCTCCTTGGGCGTGGCGGTCATGCCGATTTGGGTGGCGCTGGAGAAGTAACTGAGTATCTCGCGCCAGGCCGAGTCTTCGGCGGCGCTGCCGCGATGGCACTCGTCGATGACGATGAGGTCGAAGAAGCCGGGGGAGAACTCGCGAAAGAGTTTTTGACGGTCTTCGGGGCCGGTGATGGCCTGGTACAGGCCGAGGTAGACCTCGTAGGCGGTGTCGATGCGGCGTTTCTTGTCGAGGGCGAGGGTGAGATCGACGGCAGGAGCGTCCTGCCGCTCGATGGTTTTGGCGTTGGTGCTGAGCTTCGCCATGGCGGCGCCGAAGGGGCGGAAGTCGTTGACCATGGTCTGGTCGACGAGGACGTTGCGGTCGGCGAGAAACAGAATCCGCTTCTTGCGGGCCGCCTTCCACAAGCGCCAGATGATCTGGAAGGCGGTGTAGGTCTTGCCTGTGCCGGTGGCCATGACCAGGAGCACGCGATTCTGGCCTTTGGCGATGGCCTCAATGACCGAGTTGATGGCGCGGCACTGGTAATAGCGGGGCGGTTTGCGGCCGGCATCGTCGTAGTAGTCCTGGAGAACGAGCTCTTCGGCGGCGGGTGTGAGGCCCTTCCACTGGCAGTAGCGGACCCAAAGCTGGCCGGGCGTGGGGAAGGCATTCAGCGGGAGGATGACTTCCTTGGTAGCGCTGGCGCCGGTGCGGTCGTGGAAGACGAAGCCGTCGCCATTGGAGGAGAAGACGTAGGGGATGTCGAGGGTTTCGGCGTAGTCGAGGGCCTGCTGGATGCCGTCGCCGATGCTGCAGTTGTTGTCCTTGGCTTCGATGATGGCGATGGGGATGTTGGGCTTGTAGTAGAGAATATAGTCGGCGCGTTTGGCCTTGCCGCGGGTGACCAGCTTGCCGCGCACGATGATGCGGCCCTTGGTGAAGCTGACCTCTTCGCGGATCTGGGTCATCTCGTCCCAGCCGGCGTGCTTGACGGCCGGGGTGATGAACTTGGTGCAGATGTCGCGCTCGCTGAGATCCTGCTTGTTCATGAGCTACGGGCGGATGGCGGTGTCCCGGCTGAAGGGTGTGTAGAAGTTTCAAGTTATCAGACGGGGGTGGGCCGAAAAGCACCGCTCGCTTATGCTCCGGGAACGGAGAGCTGCGCGCGCGGGAGCGAATAGGGACGGGACGGGCGGTAATTAATTCTGATCGCCCTCAGTCTAATCCGGATGCACGTTGTCGCGGAGTCTCGGGAAACTCGGTGTTGTCGCGGCAGCGCCACGATCGGAGGTTCGGCGGGCGCTCAGCGTGTTATCCAAGTGAGATAACGGCGGGAATGGCGATGACGCTGACTGCTGTATTCATGAAGGTGCAAGAGGGTTAAGTCGCTTTCATCGAGGAACTGCCCGGGCCAACACGCAGGGCGAGACTCTCGACGAAGCACGTGAGAACCTCAACGAGGCCGTCGCGCTGGTTCTCGAGGCGAAGCGCGTCTTGGCAGAACAGTCTCTTGAAGGCGCCACGGTAATCCGCGAGACCTTCGCGCTACCGGCGGCATGAAGCGAATCGACCTGATCCGGCATCCTGAACGCCATGGCTGCGAGTTCCTGCGCGAGGGGAATAGCCACTCCGTTTAGGTCAATCGCGCGGAGCGCAAGTCGTGATCGGTTCCGCGCCATCGCGAGGTGAATGACTTTCTGGCCCGTAAGATTTGCACGGACCTTCCGATTCCGAAGCCATAGAGAAAATCGGAAACTTCGGGGACGGAGGGATATGGCACGAAGTGACTTATCGTGACGACACCGCGCCCAGCAGATGGGGCGCCCGCTCGCGTAGCGACCGTGGGCACGTCGCACGGCAACCGCCAGCGAGTGCGGCTCCTCGCGGATTGCCACGAGGTGTATGTGATTGTCCATCAGCCAGTTAGCCAAAACCCAGGCGCTGCGTCGAGCGGAATCCGGTTGGGGCGAATCTGATAGTGCGGCCGGAACAATACTGTTGGTCCAGCGCCCCCGCTCACCTCTCTTTTCCACCCCATCAGGAACAATGATTGAGAACACTCAGAGAACACTCAGAAATACATGCACTTTTTGTTACCGATTTGCGTTAATTGTCGCAATTTTGCCGTTGTTTTTGATCGTGATCTCTATTAGAGTCTCCTCAGCCTACGGCAGGATTCGTCCGTACTGGGAAAGAGGGAAGGCCAAGAAGAAATGGGGTCAGCGGCACATTTCGTCTGAGAGTTCTCAGTCGAATCCGGGACTAAACTGACGCTACCCGCCCTCAGTTTGCCCGCGTGCGATCATGAGGCGACCCAATTATGGCGAATGCCCGTGTCTACTTGGAGACTAGTTTCTTTCGATACCTGATTGCCCAGCCCAGCGCTGAAGCGACGAAGGCAGACCGGCAGGAGATCACGAGACTGTGGTGGAGCTGGCGGCGGCACGAGTTCTCCTTACGCGTCTCGCAAATCGTATACGACGAATTCTGCACTGCGGGTAAGGCTCAGATCGGGGCGGACGAAGCGCAGCAGCGTGTGGCGCTGCTAAATGAGGCAGAACTCCTTCCCCTGAATCGCGCGATACTGGACTTAGCGAGACTGTTGCTGGAGCCGGAGGGTCCGTTACCGGCGAAGGCGGAAGCAGATGCGCTCCATTGGGCGGTCGCGGCGGCTTATGCGTGCGAGTACGTCTTGACTTGGAACTACAGGCACCTGAACAACGCTTTCATTAAACGGCGAGCAGAGAGGATCATCCGGTCAAATGGCTAAGAATCACCCACTATCTGTACTCCCGAAGAACTCTACTGACATCCTGGCCGACGAGATCGTGGAAGACATTCATGCCCATCGGGCGGAGCTGGCAGCCAGGTTCAGCTACGACATTGACCAGTTGTTCGGGTACTACCAACGGCAGGAAGAACAGAATCCCGTTCGTCGGGCAACGGAGCCAGTTAGCCCGGTGAAGATCGATTCCTCGCAGAGCGAATAGGGACGGACGGTAATTAATTCTGATCGCCTCAGTCTAATCCGGATGTACGTTGTCGCCGAGTCTCCGGAAACTCGGCGTTGTCGCGGCAGCGCCACGATCGGAGGTTCGGCGGCGCTCAGCGTGTTATCCAAGTGAGGCAATTCCGGGGATGGCGATGACGCTGACTGCTGTCTTCATGAAGGTGCAGGAGGGTTATGTCGCTTTCATCGAGGAACTGCCCGGCGCCAATACGCAGGGCGAGACTCTCGACGAAGCACGTGAGAACCTCAATGAGACCGTCGCGCTGGTTCTCGAGGCGAACCGCGTCTTGGCAGAACAGTCTCTCGAAGGCGCCACCGTAATCCGC
>JBAUOG010000280.1:0-11749 GCA_049579625.1 Bryobacteraceae bacterium | reverse complement strand
CAATTAGATCAGATGAACGAAACAGATCAACAGCGCATGTCCCGGCCCCTGGCCGAAGTGGACCCACAGATTTATGATGCGATCCAAAAGGAAGTGGACCGGCAGAACACCCGGATTGAACTGATTGCCAGCGAAAACTTCACTTCGGAAGCGGTCCTCGAGGCCACGGCCAGCGTCTTTACCAACAAGTACGCCGAAGGCTACCCGGGTAAGCGCTACTACGGCGGCTGCGAGTTCACCGACATCGTAGAGAACCTGGCCCGCGATCGCGCCAAGCAGTTGTTCAAGGCCGAGTACGCCAACGTGCAGCCCCACTCCGGTTCGCAGGCCAACGAAGCGGCTTATGCGTCCGTGCTTCAGCCGGGCGACACGATTCTTGGCATGAACCTGGCCCATGGCGGCCACCTCACGCACGGCCACCCCCTGAATTTCTCCGGCAAGCTTTACAAGTTTGTTGCCTATGGCGTCCGCAAAGACGATGAACTCATTGATTACGACGAGGTCGCGCGCCTGGCCCAGGAACACAAGCCGAAACTAATCATCGCCGGCGCCAGCGCTTACGCCCGCATCATCGACTTCCTCCGCTTCCGGCAGATTGCCGATTCGGTCGGCGCCGTCTTTCTAGTCGACATGGCCCACTATTCCGGCCTCATCGCGGGCGGCGTCTACCCGAACCCTTGTGAACACGCCGATATCGTCACGTCCACCACTCACAAATCCCTGCGCGGGCCGCGCTCCGGCCTCATCCTGGCAAAAGAGAAGTTTGGTCCGGCTATCGACAAAGCGGTCTTCCCCGGCGCGCAAGGTGGACCGTTGGTGCATGTGATTGCGGCCAAGGCTGTCTGCTTCCTGGAAGCGCTTCAGCCCGACTTTCCCGTCTACGCGAAACAAGTGCTGCTCAACGCCCGGGCGCTCGCCGCCTCCTTGCAGTCGGAAGGCTTCCGGGTCGTCAGTGGCGGCACCGATTCGCACCTCGTGCTGATTGATGTCTTCGCGAAAGGCGTGAAGGGCAAGGAGGCGGAGAAGGTGCTCGACGAGGCCTACATCACTGTCAACAAGAATTCCATTCCCTTTGACGTGAATCCTCCACTCAACCCCAGTGGCGTCCGCTTAGGCAGTCCGGCCGTTACGACACGCGGCTTTCGTGAGGCGGACATGTCCGAAGTCGGCCGCCTGATTGCCTACGTCGTCTCGAATGCAAAGTCGGAGGCAGCCGTCCTCGAAGCGCGCAGAGGCGTCTCAGCGCTCACTGAGAAGTATCCGCTGTATGCCTGGAAGCACCAGTTGATCAACGCACACTAGCCGAAATTGGGCGCTAACTGACCCACCGCTTCTGGCCGGGCAGTCGCTCTTCGAGACCGGCGGACTTTCTCGTATTCGCGGCTGGTTCCAAAACAATCGGCCGCATGCGCTCCGGCCTGTCGATGGACTCTTGCAGGGCCGCGCCATGCTTTATAGGACAGAACTCGCACTCGTTCAGCAGGTCCAGCAGGCTGATGTGGAACTGTTTCAGCAGCGCATCTGCCAGCCCCTGTTTCAGTGGCCTGGCCCCTTTCAACACATTGTGAAGCTGGGGCTGTGATGCCCCAATCAATCTGGCCAACTGGCGCTCGGTGCAGTCGCCATTCCGGATCCGAAACGTCACGAAACGGATCAAAAGGCCCTTGAGAACCTCAAAATTGACCGCCATTCATCCCCTTGAGTGATTCCACTGTGAAATAGGGTCGCCCTTTTCTGATGCAAACCGGAAATTTTTACATTTTGTACCAGTTATCTAACGAGCATTGTAAACCACTCGTATGAATACAGTTGTGCTTTGTTGCCGGGATAATTCTCAGGTGACCTTGTAAAAAGTTCTATATCTTTCGATTGACCAATTCCTGAGAACTATTAAGTTAGTACCAGTACTGCCGAATTCTTTTTCACGGCAGAAGTTAAGCGGTCAGGAGTCAAAAACAAAACAATATGCAATGGACAAGATCAGAGACTCTAGCCCTCGCTCAACAATCGTGCACGTTGTGCTTCGGCTTGGGTTTGAGAGAGGGTCGGGCAGGAACGTCAACTCCCTGCCATTGTGTCTTTCGCGCCATTTTTCGCGCATGCTACCAGCGGTTTCGGATATGCGCAGCGAAAGAAAAGTACATCAGCCGGATTTCGTTCGAGCCCGTACACGGGCGCGATCGAAAGAAATCCTGGGGCCTCAAAGATGAAGAGTATATGGCGGATTTCGTCCTGGTATCACGCCGAAACCTGGATGAAATTGAGTACAAAATCTTCAAATTCCACTATCTGCTGGGGGCAGATTGGATTCTTTGTTGCCGTCGCCTGAAGATCGACCGAGGCGAATTCTTCCATCATGTGTATCGAATCCAGCAAAAGCTTGGGCGTACCTTCCGGGAGTTGGAACCCTACGCGCTATTCCCGCTCGATGAGTACTTCCACGGCACCCAGCGCTCGCTCGACGAAATCTCCGCCTTGTTCCCCGTGATGACAGAGGGCGAGGAGAGGAATGCGCCGCCGATCCGCTTCCCAATTAAACGCGCTGCCTGAAACGGGTCGTGCACCCGAAATCCAGAGTGTGTTTTCTTTTGATTTGAATGAGAGCTGACGAAGACATAAGAAAAACAATGAGTGGAGGGCGGGGCGGTCTCCGCGTCGAGAACCGTCCCGCTTATTTTTGCGACCCCATGGAAGATGATCGTTGCTGGTGCCGGACGCGCGCCCACCCCTCCCTTTGGATCGATTCCCGGGCAACTCAAAAGGCAAGCTTCGGTTCCTTCCGATCGCAGTATCGAAGACGTTTGGTTCTTCACCCCAACCGTAGTTGCACCACCTGATCGGAATCTGGCTCCCCAGTCTACCTGCTGAGCCGCGTCTTGCAAGTCACTGGCTAGCAGCGGTTTTTGAGAACGATCCCAAAGGCAGAGCTGAGACGCTATATCTACTGACACTCCAAACTACGACTATTCAGGTCTTAGATATGCTTTTTCAAGTCTAGTTGCAATCTATTTGCTGATTTTAGTTTGATCGGACTCTTTTGGTCTGATATCGTCCGAGTCGTGAGAAACATTCGCCTGCGACTTTCGCGTCTCGCCCTCCTGACACTGGCGTGGTGTGGTCTTGGAACCGCCCTGTGGGCGGGCGAAGGCCCTTATTTCGTCACCTATACCCACCAAATGGAGGAGCCGGGAAACCTCGAGTTTGCTGTCAACGGAATAACTGCTTCGGCCGGTGGTAACCCATTCCTGGCCGGCACCTCGGAGTTTGAGTACGGCGTCCTGGGCTGGTGGACCACCGAATTCTATCTGGACGGTCAGACCACCTCCAGCCAGAGCACGCTCTTTACGGGCTTCCGTTGGGAAAACCGGATTCGGATGCTTCGGACCGAACACTGGATCAACCCCGTCCTCTATGTCGAGTTCGAAGACATCAGCGGTGCAGACAAAACCCTGTTGGAGGTTGTCGGCCACGACGGCAAGGAGGATCTTGCCGTGCCCAACAGCGTGGCCCGCCTCGAACTGCAGCGTGAACTCGAAACCAAGCTAATCCTGGGCAGCTACGTCAAGGGCTGGACCATCGCGGAGAACATTATCATTGAGAAGAACTTGGCGCACGAGCCCTGGGAATTCGGATACTCGGTGGGAGTTAGCCGTCCTCTGGCGCTCAGGGCGCTCCCGGAACGTTGCACGCTGTGCGCAGAAAACTGGCAAGTGGGTGTCGAAGCCTACGGTGGTCTCGGCACCACCGGGCAGTTCGGGTTTAAGGACACCTCTCAATACATTGCTCCTACTGTCCAATGGCAATTGCCCAACGGCCCGACCCTGAAGTTCTCAACCGGCTTCGGCCTGACCAGTCAGAGCCTGCCGGTTCTCTTTCGAGTCGGCGTCTCGTACGAAGTCGCGCAAATCGGCAACGCCGTCAAGGGTCTGTTCAGCGGCAACAAGGGCGGTTCACGATGAAGAAACACATTTCGCAATCCCTGATCGTCCTTCTTTGCGCCGCCGCCCGCATGACGGCCGGGCCGAAGGGAGACCTCCTTCAGCGTGCGCCAGCCTCATCGCAGGCGCGCGTGAATCCCCTGGAACCGACTAACGACAACCGCCGCGCCGGCAACAAACTGTTCTTACAGGAGTGCGCCGCCTGTCACGGTCGTGAAGCCATGGGGAAAGGCAAGGCTCCGCCGCTGGCAACGCCGATGGTTCGGAAGGCCAATCCGGGAACGCTCTTCTGGATTCTGCGCAACGGGGCCCTGTGCCACGGCATGCCTTCCTTCGCCCACCTGCCGGAGGCTGAGCGCTGGCAGATTATCACCTTCTTGAAGACGCCATGAGCGTAAGGTCGGTCCCCCAACCGCAATCGGCGCCTCTCCGATTTCCCAACGTTGAATTCACCAAGTTCGATCACAAGTGGCCCAGATGCCGGCGGGGGCTAGGCAATAATGTTTGCTATCCTCCCGTCCCCTCGAAGCGTTAAGATGAGCAGGGGACCACTCTCGGCACCTCAGGATCCTCAGAGGTAGGCCGAGCAGCGGTGCAGTTGGTGAGGACAGCCTTGAGAGTAGCTGGATCGTTGTGCGTCTCAGCCGTTCTTTTGCTAATGGGCTGCGTCCGGATGTCCCAGGCCTTGCGGCCAATGTTCTAGCCTCTTCCGCCTCGCTGGAATTAGAATGACCAACAGGCCCGCGACATTCGCCCAGCCAAACCAGTCCCCGTATCGCAAGTAAACCGTATCGTCATGTCGCACGGGAGCCGCCGCCACAATGTAGCCCATCGGTCCTGCCGAACTGCTTTGCTCCGCCAATATTCGTCCCCGGTCGTCGCTCACCGTCAATAGCCCTTGTTTGGCTGACCGCACAATCGTAAAGCCGCTCTCCACGCCGCGCATCACTGCCATTCGCCCGTGAAGCCAGCCGTCCACGTCGAAATCCCAGGCCGGCACCAGCAGTAGCGCTACTCCCTTTGCGCCGTACTGGCGGCTCAGCTCGGGAAAGTCCATGTCCTTGCAAATCTCGATTCCCCAAAACCCCGACGGCCGCTGCACCACAACCAGCTTTGACCCCACTTGATCCACATCTTCGAAACCCGGGAGCAGGTGATGTTTGTCGTAAACGGCCTCCACTCTTCCCGATGTCGAATAGATACGCGCTTCATTCCACCTCCGCGTCGCGCCACCGTTATCCAGCCCCGCAATCACGGTTGCATTCGCGCGTGCGGCAGTCGAACCAAGAATGGCGTCCCATTCTGCCGATTCGTCGCGGGAGACCACCGCGATCTTCTCCGGCAGCACGACCAGTTGCGCCCCCTGTACCGCCAGGGCGGCGGCCTTCTCCGAGTAATCTTGCAGCAACTTCGTCTTGGCGTCGCGGTTCTTCGGGTACAAGTCGGAAGCCACAAGCGCCACCAGAACCGAGTGTTCGGCGGGCGGCGTCGAACTCAACCGCCATGAGCCGCAAGCCACTACCGCCAGCAGAGCGGCGACCACGGCGCAGGCCAGACTCTTCCGCCCCGCGGCGGTACCTGCCTTGCTTGCCACCGCCGCGATCGTGGCTGGTGCCACGAACAGGCAGAAACTGATGCCCCAGATCCCCGTCAGTGAAACCACCTGCAGCACCGGCAGGCAGTCCATTTGTGTATAGCCCAGATTGAAGAACGTGCCGTGTGGCGATACGGACGCCGACAGAAACTCATAAGCCACCCAAAACGTAGGCGCCACCAACGCTGCTCGCCATACAGACCCGCGTTTCAAGAACGCGCGGAACAAAACGACGTCCAAACCGAACATGGCAGCAGGAATCAATAATGAGGCCAGCGCTACCGGAGGAGGGACTCCAACAGTGTGCAGGTATTGCCACACGTTCAACTCACCCACGAACCACGCCACCGCAGCAATGACGAACGCTGAGGGGGCTCTCATCGACGGAGAAACCAGGAACATCGGTAATGGCGCCAGCCAGGTGATCCACCAGATCGGGTGTAGTCCCGTTCCAAACCAGAGCGCCGTTGCGCTGAACACTGCTGCGCCCGCCGCGAAGATCCACTTCGTCATGCTTTGCCCTTCACTTTGATCCCATCCATGAACCGTTTCACCGACCGTCCGCACAGCTGCCGAAACTCCTTTTCGGGAAGATCAAACCGTCCGCCCAGGTACAGCATCAGGTAGCCGTGCACATGCGCCCATAGGGCAAGAGTCACTTCCCAGACGTCGTCCTTCTTTAGCTTCCCGGCGCGCATTGCTTCATCCACCGCATCTGCAAGCAATGTGAGCGTCGGAGAACGCCTCGCACGAAAGTCTTCCGGGAAGCGGCGCGCATCCGGCCTCGGCCTGGAGAACACGTAGTCGAACAAGCGCGGCTGTGCCAGCGCGTAATCCACATAGCTCATCAGTATTTCTATCAACTGCGCCCTGGGTTTCGGCGAGCCGTGCTGGCGAATCGCCTCGATCAGGCCGCGCAGTTTGTCGAACTCTGAGTCGGTCACAGTCTTCAGGAGTGCCTGGCGGTTGGGGAAGTGGTGATAGATGGCCATTGGCGTAATGCCGACAGCCTTCGCCACCTCCCGCATCGTCACAGCCTCCGGCCCTTCGCGCTCCAAGAGACCAAGCGCCACAGCCGCGATTTGCTCAGATGTTGTCCTTGAGTCCTTCCCGCTTTCCATCTATACACTGTATAGCATTGAGCTATACAGTGTATAGTTATTCAAAAAGTGGCCGTGGCTATAGCTCTCCGCCTCGGAGCTGCTTGCCGGACTCTGCGCGAAAACCCCAGCACAGAACCGCGCGCCTGAGCAAGCGGACCGAAACTGAGCCGCGACCGTGAGGGAGCGTGCGCAAAGCTTCGGAAACTCAATAACGACGGAGCGAAACCCTCCGGTTATTTAATATGAGATAGTCAGTCCTTCGTCCGTTATGTACAACCTTGATCGCCTCTCCGTCGAGATTCCCGTTATCGAAACCGAGCGCCTCCTGCTACGTGGTCACCAACCAGACGATCTCGCCGCTTGTGCGTCTATGTGGGCCGATCCCAATGTGACCCGCTACCTCGGCCGCGACCCGCTGACGCCCGAGGAGGTCTGGGCTCGGCTACTGCGGTATGTGGGGCACTGGGCGCTGCTGGGCTTCGGATTCTGGGCCGTTGAGGAGAAAGAAAGCGGCCACTTTGTCGGCGACCTGGGCTTTATGGATTTCAAGCGGGACCTCGAGCCGTCGCTCGACGGCCTGCCTGAAATGGGCTGGATCCTGGCCTCTCACGCACACGGCAAAGGTTACGCGACGGAGGCCGTTCGCGCCGCCGTGGCGTGGGGTGAGGCTCGATTCCGATCCGTGCGCACAGCGTGCCTCATCAATCCGGAGAACTTGGCTTCCATTCGCGTTGCCGAGAAATGCGGGTATAAAGAAAGCTTGGTCACGTCGTACCACGGCCACCCCGTGATCCTGTTCTTGCGGTAAGGTTCGGCCGCACGCGGTTTACTTCTTCGGAGGGTTGATCATGATGTGCGCGCCCGCGGTTCCTGGCGACATCAGCCACGGCGCGTTATCGCTGGGCTGGGTCGATAGCCCGGTGGACTCCGGCGTCGCGTAAGGAGCGTAGATGACCCATCGCAGGTAAGCATCCATCACTTTGCCACTGCTCGCGTCGTAGCCGGTCCCGGTCAGTACGTACAGGGTGCGCGGCTCCTTTGGCATACTGAGTTTCCCGTCGGCCACTTCTTTCCACCGAATGTCGTTGCGCTTTTGCCCCATGACCTTCTGGGCCACCAGCTCACGGCCGCGGGCCATGTAGGGCTCCAGGTCCTTGTGATAGCAGGCCACGCTGAATGCGGTCTTGCTTGGATCGCTCGCCAGGCAGATCAGCTCGTTCTTTCCCTCGCGCAGCTTCACCAAATCTCCCTGCGCATTGTAGCCGAGCACGGCCGCTCCATCACGAAGCTCGGCCGGCGCCGCCAACACCGCCGCCGCGATTTGAGCCTCCGGTGCCGGCGCCTCAGCGGCAGTACAGATCGCTACAGCCAACAAACCCAGAACCAAAGCCTTGATCTTCATCTTGACGCCTCGCCCTTTACTCTAATCCTGAACACGGATCAGCGGCGATGCCTTCTTCGGGAACGGTGCTATGCTCGCAAGGCTTGCCCGCCGTAGCAAATCTCGCCGCCGGCTTCCACTTGGCCCTCCACTTAGTAAAAACCCTAGTGTAATTTTACTAACTCCTCTTGCCAAAGGAGTTATACTATTGGCCTCTTTGTCTTATCTGGGCATATGGGCGACGTTACCCTACTCCTTCAACGGTGGCGCGAAGGGAGCCGCGAGGCCGAAAACGAGCTCTTCACCCTCGTAACGCCCAACCTCCGCCGCCTGGCTCACTACCTGATGAAGGCCGAGCGCAAAGGGCATACTTTGCAGGCTACCGAGCTGGTTGACCAGATCTACTTCAGGCTGGTTCGCGCCAAGGATCGGGATTGGCGGAATCGGGCGCATTTTTTCGCTATTGCTGCTAGAGCTATGCGAAGGTATCTCATCGACTATGCCCGCGGGCGCCCCGACGTGGACATGATTGCGCTGGAAGGCATAAAGGACTACCTTCCCGCCGACAGCGGAAAGATTGACGTGGCAATCACGGTGGACCGGCTCTTGGATCAACTCGCCGAGACGCAGCCGGACTGGTGCCGGATCGTCGAAGTGAAATACTTTCTCGGGCTCACCGATGAAGAAGCGGCGGATGTGCTGGGTATGAAGCTGCGGACCATGCAGCGGCAGTGGCTGGATGCCCGGCAGTGGTTGTTTGCACAGGAGCCCGAGCGTGCCCAACAAAAAAGCGCAGGACGATGACCTGGTCATGAGCCTGGTCGAGCTTGCGCTCGCCCTGCCGCCCGACGAGCGCGAAGCCTACCTGATGAGCGCCTGCTCGGGCGATTCCCAATTGTTCAGCCAGGTGTCGAGTTACGTCGACTCTGAAGAGCGCATGCAGAGGTTCCTGCTTGATCCGCTCTGTCCTCGCGTAGAGCCTGAGCACCCCTTCGAGCCAGGCCAACTCCTGGAGGGGCGCTTCCAAATCCTCCGGGAGGTGGCGGAGGGCGGGATGGGGATCGTGTACGAGGCCGTCGACGAAAGACTCGATCGGCGCATCGCAATTAAGTGCGCCAAGACCGGTTTTCGCAAGCGTCTTCCGCCGGAAGTGCGCCACGCCAGCGAGATTGGCCACCCCAACGTCTGCAAGATTTTCGAGATCCACACAGCCTCCACCGGGTCGGGCGAGGTCGACTTCATCACCATGGAGTTCCTCGACGGCGAGACGCTTGCAGACCGTCTCAGCCGCGGGCCGCTGCCGAAAGAGGAAGCCCGCACCATCGCGCGACAGCTGTCGGCAGGTCTCGCGGAAGCACACCGGAAACAAGTAATTCACGGGGACCTCAAGAGTAGCAACGTAATCGTCACCAAGACGCCGGACGGAGCGACCCGCGCGGTGATCACCGACTTTGGCCTTGCCCGGCGCCCAGCGGCTCCGTTTATGACCTCGCCGTCGGGAACACTGGCCGGAACGGCTGCTTACATGGCGCCCGAGTTGTGGAAAGGCGAGAGGGCGTCGACCGCTTCCGACATCTATGCAATGGGTGTGATCCTGTATGAGCTTGCCAGCGGACATAAGCCGCCTGAGCCGCCACATACGGAATCCGCTCCAGCCGTGGATCTCACGCGAAAACCGCCACCCCTCCATTCCAAATGGGACCGAATCATCGCGCGTTGTCTCGATTCCGATCCAGCCCGTCGTTTTGCCGCGGACCAATTGGCGCAAGCGCTCGCACCCCCGGTCTCACGCCGCTGGTGGTGGGCGCCGGCAGGAGCGGCGATCGCAAGCTGCTGCCTCATCATCTCGATCACCATGTCCGACTTTAACCGAGGCCCGCAGGTGAGGGATGCGGTTCGGGTGACTCCGGAATCCGGACTGTCGGGTGGAGCTAGGATTTCGCCAGACGGGAAATGGATTGTCTACTTTTCAGATCGGGGGACGCCCGGCAACGAGGATATTTGGATCCAGCCCGCCTCCGGGGGATCCGCCAGACGCTTGACGACCCATCCCGCCGCTGAATACGATCCGGCCGTTTCGCCGGATGGCAAACTGGTAGCCTTCCGCTCTGAGCGCGAAGGTGGGGGACTGTATCTGGTCTCATCCGACGGATCCGGGGAACGGCTGCTCGCGGCTGGGGGCCAAAGTCCCGCATTTTCCCCCGATGGACAATGGATCGCGTACTGGCAGGGTGCAAAAGATGACGCGGCCCCTTCAGGCCAGCTATATGTAATCTCTCCCCAGGGCGGCAAACCTCGCCGTATAGCCTCTGATTTTGCGGACGCCCGATATCCGACATGGGATTCCAGCGGACAGTTTTTGCTCTTTGATGGCTGCAGAGAGAGTACCTCGGCGCTCTCCGCCTGCACGGACTGGTGGGTGACGCGGGGCGATGGGAGCGGCGCAAGGAACACGGGGGCGCTGGCGCAGCTCAAGTCGCAAAGGATTGAGCTCGCCATGACCCCACAAAAGAGTTGGCGAGCCGACCAGGTCGTCTTCAGCGGGACGCGTGGCACGTACTCCGGCCTATGGGGCCTGAGGCTCTCGGAAGACCGGACACACCCAGTGGGACCGCCGCGCACCATTACCTCCGGGGACTCCGGCGAACGGGAACCGGACGTTGCAGAAAATGGTTCCATCGTCTTTGGCCGCATCACCGCCGCACTGCACATCTGGAGTATTCCGCTGAAGGGCGGTGGTCCATCCGCCGCACCTGTTACGGACGATCCGGCGTTCGACGGGTGCCCCAGTATCTCGCTCGATGGGCGTTGGCTGTACTTTACGAGAAAGATCCGCGGCCTCTGGCAACTTTTCGTACGGGATCTTTCCACTGGGCAAGAGGCCGTGGTTTACGCGTCGAATGTAAGCGTATTCTGGCCCGTGTCCTCGGCGGACGGAAAGCGTGTCGTGTTCGAAGTTAGGAATGAGGCAGATTCGTCAATCTGGTTTGCCGAGCGCGGCCAAACGCCGCGCAGACTCTGTTCCGGTTGCTCTCACCCCACGAGCTGGTTCGCGGGCAACAAGGGGGTGTTCTATAGCGGAGCGGGCGGCAAGATTGTGCTTCTCGACGTCTCAACAGGAGTTTCGCGGGTTGTGCTATCGCCCGATCGCGGTAGCGTGGCTGGAGGGGGAGACTGGAACGCCAGAAACCAGTATCTGTTGTTCACCTCCGGCAAGCTGGGAGGCGCTAAGCAAGCGTTCGCAGTTCGATTGCCCGCCGAGTCCGGAGCGCCCTCCGGACGGTTGATCCAATTGACCTGGGACGTCGACAAAGTCGACCAGCCCCACTGGTCGCGCGACGGCAAGCAGTTTTACTTCGTCTCGAAGCGCGACACCTCCGGCTGTGTTTGGGGCGGGTCTTTCTCGGCGGCGAAAGGTGCAGCCGGCCTCTTTCCAGTGATGCATTTCCACGACCCCCGAGTTGGGCCGGAACGGGCATCTACACTTACGCGTGGACTCGCCGTCGGGGACAACGCGATTTTCCTCAGCGTTGCTGAGGTGTCAGACACAGTTTGGTTGGGAAGACTTATTGAGTCGCCGTTGGCTTCCTTCCTGCATGGGCTTTCTTTTTGGTAGTAGCGATTGTGTGATTTAACGCCACCAGGAGTCAAAAATGGCAAAAACACGAGTGATTGTAGACCGTATCCGCGAATTCGATTCGCTTACACCCATTTCGGCTGCACCCATCTTAAG
>JBAUOG010000279.1:0-5309 GCA_049579625.1 Bryobacteraceae bacterium | reverse complement strand
GGACGATATCTCCTTGTAGTCACTTTGGCCGGGAAGCCACACTTCGATATCGTAGGTTTTCGCGGAACCGAATCCCATGTCTCCGGTCGACAGAACGACGGTTCGGTACGGAAGTTCCAGGCGCCGCAGAATGTCTTCGGCGTCACTGGTCAATTTCTCGAGCTCTTCGTAACTGTGATCCGGGGGCGCGAACTTGACGAGCTCGACCTTTTGGAACTGGTGCTGCCGGATGATACCCCGCACGTCTCTCCCGTATGACCCCGCCTCACTCCGGAAACAGGGTGTATAGGCGCAGAGACAGATCGGCAGACTGCTGAAGTTAAGGACCTCGTCGCGGAACAGATTTGTGACCGGAACTTCCGCTGTCGGCGCCAGCCAAAGGTCATGACCTTCGCACTTAAACAGGTCCTCAGCAAACTTGGGCAGTTGGCCTGTGCCAAACAAACTCGCTGAATTGATAAGAAACGGTGGTAGCACTTCCCGGTATCCATGCTCACGTGTATGAACATCAAGCATGAAACTGACCAGGGCCCGCTCAAGGCGCGCACCCAGGCCGGCGTAGACAGCGAACCGGGCTCCGGTTACCTTGGCTGCTCGCTCCATGTCGAGAATGCCCAACTCTGGTCCGAGATCCCAGTGCGCCTTAGGCGCGAATGCAAACTCATGGGGCGTTCCCCAACGACGGACCTCAACGTTGTCCCCGGCGCTGCGACCTACAGGGACACTTTCGTGCGGCACATGGGGGATGCTCGCCAACAAGAGGCGGAACTCCTCATCGATCTGCTTTACCTGCTCGTCCAGCCCCTTTGACTGCTCAGCCAGTCGTCGAACCTCAGCCTGGCGGTCACTGGTATCGACGCCTTCGCGCCGGAGCTTTCCGATTTCCGCAGTCGCGCTGTTGCTGGAAGCCTTCAGTTGCTCACTTTCGGTAACCAACTGGCGCCGGCGCTGGTCCAGGCTCTGAAACGCGGCGACATCGAGGTCGAAGCCACGCGTCGCCAGCCTTTGACGGAACGTCTCTGGATTGGAACGAAAAGAATTGAGATCGTGCATTTGGGGATCATGCCTTCTTTCAGAATCAGCTCAGGCACGGTGCCCGGGGGCGTTCCGGCGAAGTCGCTCGTCAAGGATCGCCGGACCATCCCGGGGCCGGTCAGCCGTAATCGCAATTAGCCCGAGAATTCCTGCTGCCGGGTTACGGCCTCTCCGTCAGCGGCACCCACTCCTGACCGTCGGGAGCGCCCGTGTAATCCGCCCGGGGACGGATCAGCCTATTGTTTCTGTACTGCTCCAGGATGTGGGCTGTCCAACCGGACATGCGGCTCACTGCAAATATGGGGGTGAATAGATCAACCGGAATACCGAGCGAGTAGTACGTAGACGCCGAATAGAAGTCGACGTTGGCGTTCAGGCCTTTTTTCTCTTTGACGAACTTCTCGACGAGGGCTGACTTTTCGTAGAAATCCATGTGTCCCGTGCTGCGGCCAAGCTCCTCGCTGAGCTTTCGAAGGTGGATTGCCCTAGGATCGAGCACACGGTACACGCGGTGGCCGAAACCGGGCACTTTTACCTTGTTGACTAAATCGCGCTGCACCTTGTGCAGGGCGTCATCCGCCGACGGCGTGGCCAACAGCATCTTGATAACGTCCTCATTCGCGCCGCCGTGCAAAGGACCTTTGAGCGCCCCAATCGCCGAGGTGGCAGCGGAATACATGTCCGAGAGCGTTGCCGCGGTGACGCGAGCGGCGAACGTCGACGCGTTCAGCTCGTGGTCTGCGTGCAGGATTAGCGCAATGTCGAACACGCGTTCCTCCAACGGGCTCGGTTTCTTGCCCAACAGCGTGTAAAGGAAGTTCGCTGCGTAACCGAGATTCGCGTCACCGGGGATGACCTCTTTACCCTCCCGCAGCCGGGAGAAGCTGGTGACAAGCGTGCTCACTTTAGCCATCAAATTGGCGGCCTTCTCGACGTTTGCCGCGTCGGAAGTTTCGCGAACAAGCGGGTCGTAGAGGCCCAGCATCGAAACGGCCGTTCGCAGAACGTCCATGGGCGGCGCCGCCGGCACGCTCTTCAGGAACGCTTCGACTTCGGCAGGGATTCTCCGGTCTGCCACCAGTTCGGACTTGAGGTGTGCCAACTCCGTCTGGTTCGGCAGTTTGCCGTTCCACAGGAGGTAGACCACCTCTTCAAATGTGGCGTTATCGGCCAGCGTGTGGATGTTGTAGCCGTTGTAGCTGAGAATCCCCGCCTCGCCGTCGATAAAGCAAATGCTCGAGGTGGTTGCAACTACGCCTTCGAGGCCTGCTCCTGTAATCGCCATGAAGTTTGTTTGATCGCTCCCGTCTTAGATTCTATAACCCGCTCTTCGGGTTTTGGAAGGCACTGGGAATCTGACTACACAATCAAAGGGTTTCGCCTGTTGGCCGGCGCCCTGAGGGCTCATTCCATCGCCTGTCGCTTTCCTCGGGTTTTACCCCTTGGAATAGCAGGGCGTCTCGCGCGATAATGACGGGTTGGTGACGCCACTTACATCTCACACGGTTTCGGTGCGTGTCCCAAGCCGACTCGACCACCCGAGTCTCATTAAGGCCCTTCGTTTGATGTACGAATCCCGCTGCCTGGACGACCGCGAGATTCTGCTCAAGCGCCAGAACCGGATCTTCTTCCAGGTCAGCGGAGCCGGGCATGAGGCGGTCCAGATCGCGGCGGGCATGGCGCTTCGGCCCGGAATCGACTGGGTATTCCCGTATTATCGCGACCGCGCTCTGGCCCTGACGCTGGGCGTGACTGCGGAGGCAATGCTGCTGCAGGCCGTGGGGGCGGCCAACGATCCGTCGTCAGGGGGGCGCCAAATGCCGTCCCACTGGGGTTCGCCGGAGCTGCATATTTTCACCGGCTCTTCGCCAACCGGTACCCAGTTTCTGCAGGCGCTTGGCTGCGCAAACGCCAAGTTGTACCTGAATCCGGACGTCGACGAAATCACTCTCGTAACCACGGGTGAAGGCGCGACCAGCGAGGGTGAGTTCTGGGAGTGTTTGAACATTGCCTGTCTGGACCGATTGCCGTTGCTCATTCTGGTCGAAGATAACGGCTATGCCATCTCTGTTCCCGTTGAACGCCAGACGGCCGGTGGGAACATCGCGCGGCTGGTTGAGGGATTCCCCGGCCTGCTGCGCCGCGAAGTAGATGGCACTGACTTCATCGAGTCCTGCCGGGTGCTCAACGAGGCCGCCGACTACTGCAGGAGTGGTCAGGGGCCGGCCTTGGTCCTTGCCTCGGTTATCCGCCCCTATTCGCATTCTCTCTCCGACGATGAACGACTCTACAAAACGCCGGCGGAACGTGAACGGGAAGCTGCCCGCGATCCGCTAGTCAACTTCGCCGACTACCTGATTCGCGAACGGATTATCGATCGCAACACGCTGCAGCAGATTGAAAACGAAGTCGACTCAGAACTCAGTCGAATCACTGACCGCGTGTTGAAAGAAGATCCGCCGGCGCGTGGCTCCGCGCTTCTAAACCTCTACTCTGGCAAAGTCGACCCCTGCTCTGACGAATTCGACCAGCAGCCCCGGTTTGAAGGCGAGCCTCGAACCATGGTCGATTCCATCAACCAGACGCTGGCCGAGGAAATGCGCCGCAACGATCGCGTCATCGTTTTTGGAGAAGATGTCGCGGACTGCAGCCAGGAAGAGAGCCTAAGCCACGTTAAGGGCAAAGGTGGAGTCTTCAAAGCCACCGCGGGTCTGCAAATTGAGTTCGGCTCGCGCCGCTGCTTCAACACGCCGATCGCGGAAGCCGCCATCGTCGGCCGCGCTATCGGACTGGCGGCCCGGGGGCTTAAGCCGGTTCCCGAGATTCAGTTCTTCGACTACATCTGGCCCGCCATGATGCAGATTCGCGATGAGCTCGCAAACATCCGATGGCGTTCCAACAATGCGTTCTCCTGTCCGATGGTGATTCGCGTTGCCATCGGTGGATACTTGAACGGCGGTGCGATTTATCACAGCCAGTGCGGCGAGGTCGCCTTCACCCATATTCCCGGGCTGCGCGTTTTATTCCCGTCCAACGCACTGGATGCGTGCGGCCTGCTGCGGACAGCCATACGATGCGACGATCCAGTGCTTTTCCTGGAGCACAAGCGTCTCTATCGAGAGCCCTACAACCGGGCGCCCCATCCCGGCATTGACTATACTGTTCCGTTCGGAAAGGCGAAGACGGTAAAGATGGGGCAGAATCTAACCATCGTCAGCTACGGCGCCCTGGTCCAGAAGTCTTTGCAAGCGGCCGTCCAGCTCGAGCAGCGCTGGCCCGGCACCTCGATCGAGGTCATCGATCTGCGCTCGCTTTCGCCCTATGACTGGAATGCCATTCGTGAGTCCGTTGAGAGGACTAGTCGTGTCATGATCGCTCATGAGGACACACTCTCCTGGGGCTATGGCGCCGAAATCGCTGCCCGCATCGCCAGCGAGTTGTTCACCTCCCTTGACGCGCCGGTCGGCCGCGTTGCGGCGCTTGACACGTGGGTCGGCTACAACCCGCAACTCGAAAATGAAATCCTGCCTCAGGTCGACGATCTAGTTAAGGAAGGCGATCGCCTTCTTTCGTTCTAGCCGTCTCCTGCTTATCCGGTTGTTCAGCAGACCAGATTGTATTGCGATCCGCTTTGCTCAGGAACTATCTCGCGACCTTATAATGCAGTCGAACGACGCGGCAGCCTTGCAGTACCAACACTACAGATAGTAGCGCGCTGAAACACCGGAGGAGCCGTCTAGTCGCGGAGGCGGACCTCACCACCGGACTGTCCTGGTGACGATCTTATCCTCTTCAACCAGTACGGTCTGTTCTGCCCGTTGCTCACCGTTCAAGACCACTACAAGTCTGTGCGGTCCTGCAGGCAAACGAACGCTGGTGGGCGTCTGGCCGCGATTCTGCCCGTCAATCAGGACTTGAGCGCCAGAAGGCGAAGAAGCGACCAGTAGTGTGCCCAGACTTCGCAACATAACCACCGTGACTACTTTGTCCTCCGGCACGAGAAAGATCCTCCGCGCCGTAGCCGATCCGGCGATTGTCGCCACTAACGTGTGCCTCCCGGAGCCGAGGTTCAACGTGCACGGTGCGGTACAGGTATTCGCTCCGTCGTCATCCACCGACATCCGTGCGCCCACCGGATCGCTGACTAGCTGAACGGCAGTCAACCCATGAGCATCCCGAGCTTGGTCTGAGCCGGTTCCGTTTTCTGGCCGATTCATAGCCGGAGTGGCCGGCTTCCGGGGAGCAGGCAAGGGTACTGAAGACACGGGCGATTC
>JBAUOG010000278.1:0-2956 GCA_049579625.1 Bryobacteraceae bacterium | reverse complement strand
TGAAAAAGGCCGCCTCCACTTCACCCGCTCACTATCGGGAATCTGCAACTCATTACAAACAAACACCGGCGCTTCGGAGCCGTGACCGTCAGGGAGCGGTTTTCCGCCTTTTTCAGCAACCTGCTAGATGATGAGAGAGATTCGAGCCGCGAATGTCCAGTTCCTCGGCCAAGTCTCCGACAACCATGCCGTCCGGATGGGCTGAAAGCAACAGCCGCATGATCCTGAGCCGGGGCTCCGCGCCCATCGCCGAAAACATCTCGGCATATCGCGTCACTTGATCGAGGGTTGGGCCCGCCAACTTCATATTTCGATACTATTAGAAATATCGGATCAATGCAAGAGTTTTAATCACCCCACATCGATTGAGCCGCGGGCTGGTGCTCGGCCCAGACTATCCACGCTGCGGTCAGGATCACAAGGACCGCCACTGTTACCCAAATGAAAACATTGAGCCATTTAGATTTACCAGCGGCAGAGTCCTTCTTGGCGTCATTCGGTGCTGCCATAGCCCGCGGCACCTTATTGCCGCGCTGAGGAGAAATACCAGATCGCCATCACGACAGCCGTAACGGCAAGGACAATCCACAAGATCCTGTCCCAGTGAGTGGACTTCTTTGCGTCCTTGGATGACGACACATTCTTTTGGTTTTGGTCAGTCATAGCCAAGCTCCTGTCAGTTCCAGTTCGTTCTCAAACCAATCCAGTGAACCGGCCGTTGAGACTATGCGTACGCGCTGGCCGGCTGGAACAGTTTGCAGGAAGATTGCTTCCCCGTTCTGGAACCGAAGCCCGTCACGGTATCGAAACTCGTCGGCGATACCTTGCGTGAGAACCGCCTCCTCGCTTTCGCGAAGACCCAACAGCCGGCGCAAGTCAGTCTTTACTGGGTCTAGCCGAACCCGCGATCCAGGCGGGAGACACACGGCCGTTGGGCCGAAGGACTTGCGCGGAAAGAACCACGTTCTCAAAACCGGCCAATTCCATTGGAGCCAGTTTGTGCCGCGGGTTCGGTAGGGCTGCACCGCCTCCGCTGGCGAGGCGAACCCAATGCAACCCGACGAGAAACGATACGTCACCAAATCCTCACCCTCGCGGGCAAGCCGGTTTGGAAAAGTGTACAGCGAGTACTCACACATGATCCGTCCTACCTCCTTACGAGCTTCTTTGCAGTCCTCCACTTCGGCCAGTAATAGCTCTTGGCCTATTGAATTTGATCCACAACCTTTCGTACCCGAAGGGCTACATCACCCGGAAGCGGCGCATAATCGAGCGGTGCCGCGAACTTCTGACCTTCAGTCAATGTCCACCGCAAGAACCCGGCGAGGGCCTCGCGCTTTTGACGATCTTCGATGTGTGCCGGCACCAGGAACCAGGTGAAACTCGAGATGGGATACGCATCCGGATCCGCCGCGTTGGTTATCGACGCACGGAAATCGGCGGGCATGTCGGTGGCTGTTGCCGCGGCAGCAGCTGTGATGCCGGCGCTCTCCGCTTTCACAAACACGCCCGAAGAATTTTGAACCCGGCCGTGCTGGATATGGCCCTCCACCGCATAGGTGATCTGCAGAGACCCGAGTGAGTACGGGTGAGCCTTGATGAGCGCCGCAACGCCTTCGTTGTAATTAGCGGCCTGTCCAAGCGGGAAGCTCACGGTTGTGCCCCGCCCAACCTGTTTGTTCCATTGGCTGCTCACCTTCGACAAATAGTCGGTCCATACATAGGTAGTGCCGCTGCCATCCAGCCGGAACACGACTCCAATTTCGTTTGCAGGTAGCGGCACTCCCCGGTTGGCGCGCACGAGTTCGGGGTCGTTCCAACGCTTGATGGTGCCCAGGAAAATTCCGGCCAGAGCGGCTGGCGTGAAGCGGATGTCTTGGGAAATACCTGGTAAATTGTAAGCCGGAACAACGGCGCCAAGCACTGCCGGGATGTGCAGAATCTTCTTTGACGCGTGGTGGAGTTGCGCGTCCGACAGAGGGCCATCCGATGCGGCGAAGTCCACCGTTCCGGCGATAATACGCCCGATGCCCTTCCCCGATCCGACCGGATCGTAGGAGATCTGGATGTCAGGGTGGAGTTTTTGATAGGCCAGGGTCCACTTCGCAAAAATCGGGAAGATGAAGGTCGACCCTCCGCTGACTAAAGTGACCTCGGCCCCAATCGCAGCGACGGCGCAAACTGCGCCGGCCAAAGATGCGAAAGCGAAACCTCTGCGGGCTAACATCTGCTATTCCTCCTTCGGAAGATTAGTGCCACTCTTCACCGAACGATGAATTCGGCGGTCTTCCATGCTGAGCCGGTGATTACCTGGCACCATGCCCACCTCGCGCTAGAAGCAGCTTTGCTACGATATTGACCACAAGAATCAGCATCAGCAGGACGAAGCCGGCCGCCCACGCCTGTTGGTGCCAATCCTCATAGGGGGCAACAGCGTAGGTGAAGATCATCACCGGCAGAGATGCCGTCTCATGGTTCCAACCGGGACTCCAGAAACGATTATTGAAGCTCGTAAAAAGCAGTGGTGCAGTTTCTCCCGCTACACGCGCAACGTCAAGCATCATTCCCGAGACAATGCCCTGAATCGCGGCGGGCACTACCACCGTGGCGATCACCCTCCACTTCCTGGCTCCGAGCGCAAGCGCTGCGTCCCGCAGGGTGTCAGGTACGGCACGCAAATACACCTCGGTTGTTCCCAACGCGATCGGAATCATCATGATGCCGAGGGCCAGGCCGCCCGCGAAAGTTGAGAAGTGATGCATCGGACGAACCACCAAGCCGTAGGCGACGATGCCAATGACAATCGAAGGAACGCCATTCAAGAGATCCGCCGCGTATCGCACCATGAACGGGAACGCGCTTCTTCCGAACTCGGCAAGATAGATTCCGCCGAGGAATCCGATCGGTATGCCGATCATGCTTGCCAGCAGAAGCAGCTTTCCCGAGCCCACGATGG
>JBAUOG010000277.1:0-1735 GCA_049579625.1 Bryobacteraceae bacterium | reverse complement strand
CCCTAAGGCTCTAGTCCGGGCGTCTTCGGTCCTCATCAACCGAGATCTTCAGCGCACGGAGAAACTTCTGGTCCGACGAAGTGAGCTTGATTCTTCCCGCCGATTCGTATTTCACCGGTTCGCCCGGGTGCTCGGTGGGGTGCTCATCCTCGTCGGACTCTTCCGACTCATCGCGCTTGTTGAACCCGATCGTTGCTTCAAGCACCAGAAACACGTCGTAACCGGCCTGTTTGATCTCGCCAATGGCCGAGGCAATCCGGTCGGAGTCGGACAACGACTCATTAATCGCGTTCCCAAGTTCCTGCATCAAGTCTTTTAAACGGTCGTCCAAGATGAAGTTCAGCTCCCTTCCGGGTATCTTAAGCGTAGCATCCGATTCGCACGCTTGACCGCCTTCGCGTCTACCGGTTCCCACCCTCCCACCGGATGCTAACCTGAAGGCGTGGTGAGACTCAAACCGGGCACCGCGAGGAACTTCGTAAAACATGTCGTTCCACACGTTGTCAAACCGGCCCGCATAGTATGGAACCAGGTCATCGGCGCCGCGTTTTTGTTGGTAGCGGTCGTATTGTTCTCCCGCATCTACATCTTCTACAAGGAAATCCAATCCGACCCCCACCAGGGCACGGGCTCGCTCATCATGGCGATCTTTGGGCTTGCTTTTGCGATACTATTGGCCGGCTACGGCCTCAGTTCCTTCCTGCGCGCCCGCCGCATCTCGCGATCGTAAGACGCCTTGTTTTTGAATACACTCACTGCCTCTCGGTTGGATGAGGCCGGGCAGATGAGCGGGCGCCTCGTTTGCACCTACCAGGCGATACGCCTGAGCTTAGGCACAAAATCGAAATGCTCGTCTCGGCTGAGCACTTCCATCGCATGTTGGCGGGCAAGGGCCGCGATCCAAACGTCGTTTGCTGGTATAGGCCGTCCTCTCCGCTTCAGTTCGCCGCGAATATTTGCGTACTCGCCGGCGGTCCCTTCATCCACACGCAGGATCCGATAATCCGCGATTATGTCTCTCAACCATGCCTCGTACCGCGGCCTGTGGCGAGACTGCACTATCCCGTAGAGGAACTCCCCCAAGACGATCACGGGGATCGCCAACTCATTTGCTTGGGCGAGGATCGGCTCCAGCGTCGGATCGCCGTCGGCCATTGCCGACAGCCCGTTTGTGTCCAGGATCACTGCCTGTCCTCGGGCTCGATCCTTTCAAACTCCTCTTTGATAATCCGGTTGATCCTCGCCGTTTCCTTGCGAAGTCCCCGCAGCTTGCCGAACGTCCTCATCCAGGGCTTCTCAGCTGCCGCGCCAGGGGTCAACTTCTCCGCAAGGGCCTCGGATACCAGCTCCCGGAAGGGAATGCCTCGTTGAGCCGCGGCCGATTTCGCACGCCTGAACAGCGCATCGGGCAATTCGAGGGTCGTCTTCATCTGTCGTCATCTTCCCATATTTATGGGAGATACACACCTACAATGGTTCTGTGACCATCCACATCATCGGTGCCGGGCTGGCCGGATGCGAAGCTGCATGGCAGGCCGCGGAAGCGGGCATCGGTGTCGTGCTTCATGAGATGCGCCCGCACCAGCGCACCGCCGCTCACAAGACCGACTCTTTCGGTGAGCTGGTCTGCAGCAACTCGCTCAAGAGCGAGCAGGTCAACTCCGCGCCTTGGCAACTCAAGCAGGAGATGCGCCGCCTCGGCTCACTTCTCATGCGGGCCGCCGAGACGGCGCGC
>JBAUOG010000276.1:0-1817 GCA_049579625.1 Bryobacteraceae bacterium | reverse complement strand
TAGTAGAAGCCGTATGCAATTAGACGGTACATAACGGTACACACCAGCACCGAGAGAACCAATCGCGGCCACTTACGCGAACGCCAGTGGAGCAACGACTTTGTTGTAATACCGAACATTTTGCGCGGAAACAGTTTACACCGCAGACAATAGGTAGCGGAAATGTATGGTCCGCCGTCCGTTTGCAAGAGAGAACATGGTGGAGAGAAACGTAGTCTGCGCAAATGTATTCGGCCTCTAGTTGGAGCGTTAGCTCCGGGCGCATAATGAGGATGCGCGCGTGCCGGTCCTGATAAATCCGACGGTTTTCTCAACCGTTTCCGACAGCAGGTTTTCCGGCACGCCGTTTGACTGTTGTTTCATTCCGTTGTTCTTCTTGCAGACCCTGAAGGGAATCGAATTCCAAGTAGCCGTAGTGCGGTGGGAAAGTGGGAAACACGCAGCGTTTTCCAAGCGCAGCGTCTTTTCCACCGCGGGTTCAGGCTGCCGTCGCAGCGGGGTTTAGCCGATAGCGTTCACCGCTGCTGAGCACGGCCCAGGCGATGCGCGCCAGTTTATTCGCCAGTGCCACTACCACGACATTCTTCGCGGCTCGTGACTGCAACTGGGTGGTCCACTCTCGCAGTGCGCCCAGGTCATACTTCACTCGCCAGAGCACGGCGCGAGCGCCGTGGATGAACATGCGGCGCAGATAGGCGTTGCCACGTTTGCTGATGCCGAACAGTCGTGTGCGGCCTCCCGTCGAGTACTGCCGCGGAACCAGGCCGAGCCAGGCGGCGAACTCGCGTCCGTTGCCAAAGGCAGCGCCGTTGCCGATCGCAGCAACGACCGCAGTGGCCACGAGTGGGCCAACACCGGGAATCTCGCGCAGTCGCTGACAGCCGGCGTCGGCGGCGCAGATCTGCTCCATCTCTTCGTCGAGGGCGGCGATGTCGGCTTGTACTTGTTTCCATTCCCGCCAGAGGTCAGCGAGTAAGCGACGAAACCATGGCGTGAGATTGGCTTCGGCATCTTCGAGCAGCAGCGGCATCTGACGGCGCAAGTTCGCTGGGCGCTGCGCGAACACCAGCCCGCGCTCGAGCAGGAAGCCGCGAATCTGGTTGATCAGCGCGGTGCGGCGACGTACCAGACGGTCCCGCACACGGTGCAGCGCCTGCAGATCGAGCTGGTCGTCGGTCTTGATGGGCACGAAGCGCATGTTGTGGCGCGTGACGGCTTCGGCGATGGCCTCGGCATCGATGAAGTCATTCTTGTTCGACTTGCGATAGGGTTTCACGAACTGGGCGGGAATGAGCTTCACCTCGTGCCCTTGCACGCGCAGCTTGGCGGCGAGAAAATGCGCGCCGGAGCAGGCCTCCATGCCGACCAGCGACCAGGGAAGATTAGCTGTATAGGCCAGCAGCTGTGAGCGCGAGAACTTCTTGCGAGCGATAACGCGAGCGTGACAATCGAGAGCGACGAGGTGAAAAGTGGTCTTGCCGAGATCAATACCGATGGAAGCAATGGCAGCAGCGTTCATGCGATGATCCTCCTGGTGGCCAAGATCATCCCACTTCAGGGCTGATCCGGGCGGCGGACCATCTCATTAATCCGCTTCCCACTCGCTATCTCAGGATGAGAGTCGCTCCGTGTGCCGGGTGCCCGATCCTTTCCTTCTTTTAGAAAAAGCCTGCCCTGAGCTCGGTCGAAGTAGCCGGAAGTGTCCGCGTCTAACTCCCGCCTCCTGTTCCATTTCGGGAACACTAAAGTACGATGCCCCTCGAATCTCCTTGCAAACGGCGCTCTGCATACCCGATTATCGAATCATCGAAGCTGGT
>JBAUOG010000275.1:0-8251 GCA_049579625.1 Bryobacteraceae bacterium | reverse complement strand
GTTCGAGCGCGTACTGAATGGTGGGCAGGGAAGCGCGAATACGCTTGTCACTCGTAATCTCTTTGCCGCCGGGAGCCAGGGGAACATTGAAATCCACGCGAATGAAGACGACCTTCCCCTTCAGGTCGAGGTCTTTAATCGACAGCTTTGCCATATGTAACCAGTGTAAGTGGCAGGCAAGTCGAAATCGATAGTACGTGTGTTCTACTCAGAAATCGGAGCGCAATATATCGTAGTAGATGTGGAGGCCTTTGCGAAACTGATCCACCGGCAAATGCTCGCTGTCGCTGTGCATGGTAGCCATGGTCGTAGCATCGACCACCATCGGCATCACCCCGTATCCGATGGCGCCTTTCAGCCGGAACTTTTGATTGTCGGTTCCGTAGGGCACCAGGGCGGGCATCACAATGGCATCCGGATTTGAGGTGAGAATCGCTTTTCGAATCGCCGCGTAGAGGGGCGTGTCAATACGGCTGGGGCCCGGGTCGGCCGGTTCCGAGAGTTGCTCGACAGTGACGCGCGGATCGTTGATGCGCGCCTTGATGTCGGAGACGAACTCTTCCGCATTCTGGCCGGGCAGCAGGCGGCAATCGAGGGTTGCTTCGGCCAGCGAGGGAATCACATTCGCCTTCGGCGGATCGCCCACGCCGCTTCGGAGCGTGGTCAATGAAATTGTGTTCTGCTGGATGGCGTTCATGTATTTGTTCGCTGCGAAAGTGCCAACGGCTCCGCGCATTGCTTCGACGACTGCGTCCGGCTTAGACGAGGCGGGGAATTGCCTGGCCTTCGCGATAGCGGCCAGCAGAATGTCGTTGGCATTGTCGGCAATCGGCTGGGAACCATGCCCCGACGTTCCGGTGGCTCGAAGCTTCAACCACAGCACTTGCTTGTCGCCGACCGATATGCCAAAGACCGTCTTGCCGGGCGCGTACAAATCGGTGGAACCGATGCCGCCTTCGTCCAGAACATATTCTGGATCCAAGTCGCTCCAATGATGCCTGATCATCCAAGCGGCTCCCCAGCGGCCATCCGATTCTTCATCGCAATCCGCCAGAAACAGGATGTCTCGGGCGGGCACAATCCCCTGTTCCTTGAGGAGAATCAGGGCGGTCAGTTGAAGAATGGCCGTGCTCTTCATGTCGACCGAACCGCGGCCCCACAGGATGCCGTTCTTGATCTCGGCGCCGAATGGGTCTTCCTTCCACTGCTTTGGATCCACGGGCACAACATCCATGTGATTCAGCAACAACAGCGGCTTCTTCGAGGGGTCGCGGCCCGGCAAGCGCACCAGTAGGTTAACCTTGCCGCTGGGGTCGCTTTCATACAGCCTTGCGTTGAGGCCTGCTCTGGCAAACTCGGCCCGCAGTAATTCAGCTGCTTCACGAGTCACAGCCGGCGGGTTGGTGCTGCGAATCCGAATGTATTTCTGCAGCAATTGGATGGCGTGGTCTTCGACTGCGGGCCAGTCGGGCTCGACGGCAGAAGCTCGACGAGGACAGATCAGCGCGGCGGCAACAAAAACCGCGAGAGAACAAGGCGAAAGGCGTTTCATCACGAGCACAATGTCACCAGGTTACGACGGCGAGGCAAAGGCTCTCCTGGTGTGTTTCACTTTTCGAATTCCGGCAGATTCGAAACGGTGCTTGAATTTCCATCCGCCCGAAGCGCTTCGAGTAATGCACCGGCGGCGGGGCTCATCTTAGGTGAAACAACGCGGCAGGCGAGGCGATAACGGATGGTTTTCACGAACTCCTCTAACAACAGGCGGCTCTTAAACACGCCGCCAATATAGGCGATTGGAACGGCCTGCATGGGCCGGAATATCACCCGATGGACGCCTTCCACATAGGTAACCAACTGGCTGGCGGCATCGAAGAGGATGCGCTGAGCCTCTTCGTCGCCTCCTTCGGCAGCATCCGAGACCAGGCTGGATAGGGCTGCGACAGCCGGGCGGGGAAACTCCGGCGTATAGAAGCGGTGCAACAGCTGGTTGACGGTGACGGCGCCCGTGGCCGCCAGCAGCCTGTCCCGCAAGGCGGAAGGCACTCCCCAACCTTCCTCGTGACGCAAGGCGGAGCGCAGTGCTTGCCTCGTTAGGTCGAAGCCACCACCCTCGTCACCGAAGATGTAACCCCAGCCGCCGGCTCGCGCCGTGTGACCGGCGGCATCGCGGCCAAAGCCCATGGAACCGGTACCTGCGATGATGACAATGCCCGGCTGGCCTTCCGTGGCACCGCTTAAAGCGATTTCGGCGTCATGCGTGATTTTGTATTTTCGGGAGCGAATCAGATCTCGTGAGTAGGATTCTTTGTCCTCGGCACCGCCGCTGAAGCCGCAGCAGACCGAAGCAAATTCGACCGAGGAGGGATCGAGGCCGGCCGCTTGGCAAGCCTGATCAAGGACGGAACCCACCGCGGCGAAGAACTTCGCGCGTCCTTCGCCGGCTGTCACGTGATTGCAAGGGCCACCTTGACCCGCGCCCAGCACGCGTCCGCGTTGATCCGACAAGAGGCCTTTGGTGCCCGATTGCCCGCCGTCAATGCCGAGGTAGTAACGCACGGCCTCGGGCGCGTCGATCGGGTGGTTCATTCGATCGTCTTATCCTTGGCGTAGCACAGCGGGTCGAGTGGACAGGAAGAGCACTTCGGTTTGCGCGCTATGCAGATCTGCCTGCCGAAGTGAATGACCTGGTGAGCGAAGTGAATCCACCTGTCGACGGGCAAGGTCTTCATGAGGTCTTGCTCAATCTTGCCGGGGTCGGTGTTCTTGGTTAGATCCAGCCTCTGGCAGATGCGCTGGACGTGGGTGTCCACCACCACACCGGCAGGGATGCCGTAGAAGCTGCCCAACACCACGTTCGCGGTCTTCCTCGCAGCACCTGGAACGGTCAACAGTTCTTCCATCGTTTTCGGGACTTTGCCACCAAATTCGGCCTGTATTTTCTTTGCCGCGCCGATCACAGATTTTGCCTTGTTGTTGAAGAATCCCGTTGAACGAATATCTTGCGCCAGTTCGTCCTGCGAGACGTTGGCGAAGTCTTTAATGGTGGGGTACTTCTTGAACAGGCCCGGGGTCACCTTGTTCACTCGCACGTCGGTGCATTGGGCGGAGAGAATCGTCGCCACGAGCAATTGCCAGGCGTCTTTGTGGTGCAGGGCGCACTTGACGTCGGGATAGATCTTGTCGAACTCAGCCAGGATTCGAGCCAAACGCGCTTTTCGTTCCGCGGCGTTCTTCGGCTTTGGCACTTTCTTGGGGGGCGTCACGGTTGTTGGTTCGCGGGTGGGCATGTGGACAGCACCAACATAGCGCAGGGTCGGCCGGCTCGCGGCGCTATTGGACGATGCATCTGAAGGAGATCTTCGTCTACCGGCAGGACCAGCTCGCAAAGCTGCTGGGTGGAGGAACGGTTCGAACCGTGGAGCCTACACTAGCGCGGGCGGGTTAAACGAACCGAAAAAGCCGAGAAGAATCTAATCTCGGCTCAGCAGCCTAAATAGCCTGCGCCACGGTGGTTACGTGGGCCGGCCGTTCTCCAGGAAGTTGCGCAGACGGTGGCTGCGGCTGGGGTGCCGCAGCTTACGGAGCGCCTTGGCCTCAATCTGGCGGATGCGTTCGCGAGTGACTGCGAAGTGTTGGCCCACTTCTTCGAGCGTGTGCTCACTGCCATCCTGCAAACCAAAGCGCATCTTCACGATCTTCTCTTCGCGCGGGCTCAGCGTTTTGAGAACTTCGGCTGTCTGCTCACGCAGATTGAGATTGATAACGGCGTCTGAGGGGGAAACCATCCGGCTATCCACCAGAAAGTCACCGAGGTTCGATTCCTCTTCTTCGCCTACCGGCGTTTGCAGCGAGATGGGCTCTTGAGCAATCCGCATCACCTTGCGAACCTTGTTCGGGCTGAGGTCCATCCGCAGCGCCAGCTCTTCGGTGGTCGGCTCGCGGCCCAGTTCCTGCTGCATTACCCGCTGCAATCGAACCAACTTGTTAATGGTTTCGATCATGTGCACCGGGATGCGGATGGTGCGCGCCTGGTCGGCGATCGCCCGTGTTACGGCCTGCCGGACCCACCATGTTGCATAGGTCGAGAACTTGTAACCCCGCTTGTAATCGAACTTATCGACGGCGCGCATCAGCCCGATGTTGCCTTCCTGAATTAGATCCAGGAACTGCATGCCGCGATTGGTGTAGCGCTTGGCAACTGAGACCACTAAACGCAGGTTGGCTTCAATCAAGCGCTTCTTTGCGGCCTCCGTTTCATACTCACCGCGCTCGACAATCTGGAGCGTACGGCGCAGTTCGGTGGCACTGGCGCCGCATTCGTTCTCCAGTGTCTGAATCTGGGCGCTCAACGATTTGAGTTCCCGCTTGATGCCGTTGGCCGCGCTCGATTCGGCAACAGCCTGATGTTCCAGCTTCCGTTGCAGCTTGGCGATTTCACGCTCCAGTGGCCGCAGACTCTCATTTGTTTTCCGAAGCGTGCCACTCAGGTAGCGCTGAAACTGACTGGTGAAGGGAAGCTCACGGAGGATACACGAGATGCAGATCATCAAACGGGCGTATTCGAAGCGCAGTTTTCGATGCTGTTTCGGCTTCATGCCCCGGGAAATGCTCGACAGTTTTTGCTGGACCTGCTGTGCTTTGCGATAGTGCTTTTCCACATCAGCCAGGGCTGTGACGAACTGCTCGCGCAACGGCTCAATGAAGCCCTCCTCTTCAGGTGGATTCTGAAGCTCGGGGACTTGCAGCACGTCCAGGATGGATGCGTCGCCTTTCTCCATCTCGTGCCGTAATTCGATTAGCCTGCTGATGATCAGCCGCGAACGGGTCAGTGCTTTGCGGACTGCTGTCTGCCCGCGTTCGATACGCTTGGCGAGTTCAATTTCGCCTTCACGAGTGAGCAGCGGCACCATGCCCATTTCGCGCAGATAGACCCGGACAGAATCGTTACTCTTATCGATCCCCGCGGATGCGAGGTCAATCTCACTCAGCTCTTCCGGTTCATCGGCCTTCTTGTCGAACTCTTTCGGTTCGCCCAATAGATCGACCGTCACAGTCTCAATGTCGGGAAAGAGATCGACGTCGTCCACGACGGCTAAGTCATCCCGGACGATTCCGCTAACCGGGTCATACAGCGCGAAAGATTTATCGTTGCCGTCTTGCATGAACCGCCTTTGTCAATTCATTGTTTTAGCAATTGGCGAACGGCAACCAGAAAACGGTTGCCTTTCCGCGAGAATCCTCAATACGTGCCCCTCAGTACGCCCTTGATTCCTCATAGTACACCACGCAAACTGACTCACGAGGACGCCCTGGTTTGCCGATCCAACTCATTCGCGAGCTGAATCGCTTCCGCCACATTGCCTTCTTTTTCAAGTGCCCGGATTCGCCGTTTCATGTCAGTCCGCAGCGTCTCCAGGTGCTTCGTCTCGAGCGCCCGCAGGCACTCCATCGCTTGCACGGTAGACTCTTCGGTTGTGGCATTCATTTCGGAGAAAGCGAGCTGTTCCAAGATATATTGCACGCGTGGTTCCACTCGCGCGATTAGGGCGTCAAAGCTATACGGCGTTTGGGTCTGAGCCATCAACAACAGCTGGTCAAACACCTGCCGCACTGTAAATAAAGCAATTGCAGGCGACTGCGCCAGGTAAGGCAGCACAGCAGTCCGGGCCTGCTCGCTATTCAGCAGGCAACTCAGTAGCAATCGTTCGTTGGGCGGAATGGATAATGTGAGATCCATCTTGCTTGCGCTGGTCTCCACCCGTTGCGGGCGGCGGCCGAAACGCTCCCGAACCAGCTCGCGATCGATGCCCAGGCTTTCGGCCACTTCATTGGCAATCGCGGCACGTTCAATCCGGTCGTGTACCTGCTGAATGGAAGGCCACAGGTGTTGGAACGCGTCCACACGACCTTCCGCCGTGTGCATGTCGAATCGCTCTTTGGCGCGGTCGGCGAGCCAGTGAAAGTAGCCTGGGGCCGACGCACACAGCGCCCGGTACCGTTCCACCCCGTGTTCTGCGATGAACTCGTCGGGGTCGAGATCGCCCGGCAGTGAAAGCACTTTTACCCGCAGTCCTTCTGTAAGCAGGATTGCAATCGACTTCTCCATCGCGTTGGCACCGGCCCGGTCAGGATCGAGGTTCATGATAACTTGGCCCAGATTTGCATGGCCTTGCGCGATTTGGCGCTTCATCAGCCGGACTTGTGCAGAGCTGAAGGCGGTGCCGCAGATCGCCACAACCTCTTGAATTCCTGCCGAGGAGACTCCAATCACGTCCATGTAGCCCTCGACGACTATCATCCGGTCCTGCTTGCGCGCGACACCCTTTGCGCGGTGGAGGTTGTACAGCACGGATGACTTGTCGTAGAGGCGGGTTGCGGGAGAGTTCAGATATTTCGGTTTGTCGTCAGGTCGAAGTCCTCGCCCGCCAAAAGCGATCACTCGCCCGGCTTCATCGTGGATGGGAAAGATCAAGCGGGCGCGAAAGCGATCATACTGGCTGCCGTCCTCCCGCTTGCTCGTCAAACCGGACTCGTCCAATAGAGCCGGACCGTAGCTCTTGAGGCGCTGCAAAATCTGTTGACCGGAGCCATCCGCCAGCCCCAGCCGGAATGTTCGCGCGGTGTCGGTGGAGACGCCGCGACTCGCCAGGTACTGCCGCGCTTCCGCGCCTTGTGGACCATGAAGGTTGGCCTCGAAGATGGCCGCGGCCTTATCCTGCATTTCGAATAACGCTTCGCGCTGCTGCTCGGCGGGATCATCGCTTCGAGATCGGGCCGGCATCGGTATGCCGTTCCGTTCGGCCAGCAACTTCACCGCCTCGGGGAACGTCGTGCCTTCGATCTTCTGCACGAAGGCAAAGACGTCACCGCCCTCATTACAACCGAAACACTTGAAGTATTGATGGTCGGCATTCACTCCAAATGAGGGCGTTTTCTCGCTGTGAAATGGACAGAGGCCAACATAACGGGCGCCTGCGCCCGCCCTCTTGAGGCGAACGTACTGGCCTACGACGTCAACAATGTTGAGTTGGCTTTTGAGCGTGTCCTTGAAGTCCATAGCGGGACAGCGGGAAGCGGAGTTCTTTCAGGGTAGCAGGGAAGGGCGAGGCTTCGCTTGAGCGGCGGGCAACGTAAACAAGGGCTGTGTAAACTATCGCCCGCCAATATTCACGGTTGCTGATAAAATCCTCACCATCCGGTCACCATGGCCGGGCGAAGTACGATGAAAGCCTCTACCCAGTTTCGAGAACAGGCGGAATTCCTGAGAGAATCAAGCGGCTCTACCAACATAGAGAAGACGCTTCTGAAAGCCTTGAAGGTTTTCAAACTCTTCAATATCCCTCACTATGTTTGCGGTGGCTTCGCGGTTCAGGAACATGGGTATCCGCGATTCACTGTAGACGTGGATATCATCGTGCCTGACGTAGAGCTTGCCAAAGAAAAGCTGGCGATGAACGGCTTCAGGGAAAACCCAGGCTCACGAATGACCCTGACGGATAGGGAAACGAAAGTTGAGGTGGATCTGCGGCCCGGTGGAAACAAGGTTGATCCGGGTCCGCTGACGCTGCCAATGCCCACGCTTGTGTCCGATCAACCGCAAATCCTGAAGCTGGAACACCTAATTTCTTCCAAACTCTCCACGCACATCGGCCGGGGTGTTCAGCGCGCGCAGGACTATGCCGATGTTGTCAAACTTATCGGAGCCAACGATCTGCCGAGAGATTACAACGTGGACACGAAAGTACAAGAGCTTTATCTGAAGCTGTGGGATGAACTGAATACCTAACCCGATGTAGCCGAATACCAAGAGGCCGGGGGATTCCGGCAAGCACTCCCCTGACGGTCGCGCCCCGGTAGGTTTTGCCCCCCCTACGACGTCCACAATGTTGAGTTGGCTTTTGAGCGTGTCCTTGAAGTCCATAGCGGGACAGCGGGAAGCGGAGTTCTTTCAGGGTAGCAGGGAAGGGCGAGGCTTCGCTTGAGCGGCGCGGCGTTCGAGTCGTCAAGCCGAATTGAGAGAATGCCACGTCATGATAGATGCCATTTCTCGCTATGAGCACGCCTGCGATCGACGCCCTCGGCCAGTCCATCTCGGCCACCTTGGTCTGTCGGCCAATCATGGGCGCCGACTGTCCTCGTCGAGCAGGCGAGCAACGACTGCTTTCGGGTAACGAAAGGATGTTCGCCTCAAGCGATCTATCGCATCCGGCAACGAGATCAGCTTTCGGCTGGCGGCCTCATCGAGCAC